>DATJMG010000200.1:0-3499 GCA_035508835.1 Puia sp. | reverse complement strand
GCGCGCAGGATATTACTACGAGGACCCGAGCAAGGGTGATCTGAAATACTTCAGCACGGGCGTCGGGTTCCGGTACAATGTTATGGAGCTGAACTTCTCTTACCTGGTGCCGTCGGGCAGCGGGACGAACCGGAATCCACTTTCCAATACCCTGCGGTTCGGGCTGATCTTCTACCTGGACAGCAAGTCGGATAACAACACGTCGGGCTCACAGCAGTCACAGCAGTAGGTTGGCGCGCCTGAGTAAAACTCGGGGCCGATTTTATTAAATGGACCACGGGTCCATTGGCCGGATAGGCCCGACATCAGCGGATTGAGCGCGACGGACTATCTTTTGCCAATGGTCCGCAAAGCGCGAAATCAGATGGCATACAGGATCGGGTTCGGGATCGACTTTCACCAATTGGCAGCGGGGCGTGCGTTTTTCCTGGGTGGGGTATTGATTCCCCATGACCGCGGGGCAGTCGGACATAGCGATGCCGATGTGCTGATCCACGCGATATGCGACGCCCTGCTGGGCGCATTGAGCCTGGGGGATATCGGGACCCATTTTCCCAATACGGATGCGGCTTATAAGGATATCGACAGCAAGATCCTGCTCGGGCGCACGTATGCGCTGGTGAAAGGGAAGGGCTGGCGGGTGGTGAATATCGACAGTACGGTTTGCCTGGAGGCGCCAAAGATCATGAAGTTTGCGCCGGCGATGCGGGAGACGATGGGGCGCGTACTGGAGATCGCCGCGGATGACATTTCGATCAAAGCGACAACGACGGAACAGATGGGCTTCGTGGGCCGGGGGGAAGGGATCGTGGCGTATGCGACGGCGCTTTTGGAGCGCGAGTGAGTTGCGCACGAGCCGGGATGGAGAGCAAGTGAGCGGGATAAGGTGCGCACCCGCCGGGATGAGGTCGAGTGAGCGGGATGGACCCGTTAATGGTATATATTTGCGGCATGTTTAACATCAGGGTCAAAATCATCAATCAATCGTCCCACCCGCTGCCTGCCTATGCCACGGAAGGATCTGCGGGCATGGACCTCCGGGCGAACCTCTCCGGTCCCGTCGAACTGCAACCCCTGGAAAGGCAAATGATCCCCACCGGTATCTACATCGAGCTGCCGCCGGGTTATGAGGCGCAGGTTCGGCCGCGCAGCGGGCTGGCGGCGCGGCAAGGGATCACCTGCCTCAACTCGCCCGGAACCGTCGATTCGGACTATCGCGGCGAGCTGAAGGTTATTCTCATCAATTTATCGTCAGAGGTACAGGTACTGCAGCCGGGGGACCGGATTGCGCAACTGGTGGTCAGCCCGGTCACGCGCGTGGACTGGGAAGAAGTGGGAGAGATCGGGATGACGGTAAGGAATACCGGCGGTTTCGGCCATACGGGCAAAAGCTAAAAAACGGAAGACTAAAAAAACGGAAGAAATGCGAAAAGGCAGGATAGTCTTTGTGTTTGTCGGGGCACTCGTATTGTCGGGGGCGGCAGGCTGCCGGTCGACAAGGTCATTGCGGAAAGTGATCGCCACGCCGGCGCCGCATCGCGACACGACAGCGATCAAAGCGCTGGATTCCCTGCTGCCGGCGCGGGACCTGCATGCCGATTCGATGGCGGTCATCCAGACGGCGCTCGCCGGACTTGCGCATAATCACATCGATTTCCAGACGTTCAGTGCCACCATGCACGTCCATTATGAGGGCAGCGACGGTCAGGACAATGAGGTCAACGCCGTGGTGCGGATCAAGAAGGACAGCATCATCTGGATCGAGATCTATGCGAAGGTGGGACCGATGACCATAAAGGCCTTTCAGGCGCTGATCACCCCGGACAGCGTGAAGATCCTGGATCGTGTCAAGAAAGTAGTGCGGCTGCGGTCGGTGAGCTATTTGCAGGAACAGATGCACCTGCCCGTGGACTTCCGGACGGTGCAGGATATCCTCATCGGCAACCCTGTTTTCCTGGACACGGCCAATATCCTGTATTACCGGAGCGAGACGAAGGGAATTTCGCTCTTCAGCGTTGGGCCCATTTTCACCAATTTCCTGACCCTCAACCCGGACAATACGGTAGGGCACAGCAAGCTCGATGACACCGATCCCATGCGCGCGCGAACCTGCGACATGACGTATGGGGACTACGACTATGGCGGGCAGGGACAGGCGCCGGCGCCCTTCTCGACCTACCGGAAGATCTCCGTGGCGGAAAAAGGGAAGGTCGATATCGAGATCGGGATCAACAAGCACTATAAGTTTAACGAAGCTTTAAACTATCCTTTTTCGATCCCACGAAATTATAAGCGCAGATAAACGTTATCTTCCGGTATAACCCGTTATCACATACGTAACTCCGTTTAAACTCGTAAATTGCCTCCATGCTCAAGCAACTCCTGGCCGTCCTGTTGTTGTTCTCGGTCGTCATCCGGTCGGAGGCTCAGCCGCCTCCCGTCCAGACCAAAGCGGACCTCGAGAAGGAACGCGCAGAGATCCAGAAAGAGATCGATGATGTGCGGCAGTCGCTGGATGAGACCCACAAGAACAAGCGGCAGACTTTAGGGCAGCTGGCGTTGTTGCAGCGGCGGCTGCGGCTGCGCGAGTCGGCGATCCGGAATATCAATGCCCAGATCGACGTGATCCAGAATGACATGAATGAATCCTGGCGGGAGATCGTGAAGCTGAAGGCGGAACTGGACACGCTCAAGATCCAGTATGCACAGAGCATCGTGTTTGCCTATAAGAACCGGAGCAGCTATGACTTCCTGAATTTTATCTTTTCGGCCAGTACGTTCAACGACGCCCTGCGGCGGATCGAATACCTGAAGTCTTACCGGGCATACCGCGAGGAGCGGGCCGAAAACATCAAAAATACGCAGCAGCTGCTGCAGGCGAAGATAAACGGGCTGCAGCTGACAAGGGCGGAGAGGGCCGACGCCTTGAAGAAGCAAAGCAGGGAGCGGTCCCTGCTGGAGGATGAGAAGCGGGAGAAGGATGCAGCCGTGCAACAGTTGCAGTCGCATGAGAAGGAGTTGCGGCACGAGATGGCGGATAAGAAGAAGCAGGATGCGCGGCTGGAGGCGGCTATTACGGCGGCGGTCCGGCGGGCGATCCGGGAGGCGACAAGAAAGAACGCGGAGGCAAACAAAGCGGCCGCAGCCGCAGCTGCAGCTGCAGCCGCGGCCAATCCGGTGACCAGGACCCCGGCGTCGACGGAATCGTTGGGCAATACGGCGGCCGAACCCGCGACGCTCAATACGATCAAGTCAGGCGGGAAGTCGGTCTTTACGAGCGATGAGGACCTGCATTTGTCGGGGGACTTTCTGAAGAACAGGGGTCATCTGCCCTGGCCGGTAAACGGTACGATATCTATGAGCTTCGGAGTTCACGAATATATTCCGGGGATCAAGCACAACAACATCGGCGTAACCATAGATGCCCAGCCCGGAGCGGTGGTGAAAGCGGTGTTCGACGGCGAAGTGGAGACCATCTTTAACGTCGGCGATGCGGAGG
>DATJMG010000199.1:0-5264 GCA_035508835.1 Puia sp. | reverse complement strand
GCGCAGTGTTTAATGAAGGCATTCAAGCCCATCTCATCCACTCCCCGTTTGACCGCGGCCCTGTCCACCCGCTCAAAAATCCGCCGGAAAGCATACGTCGCCAGCAAATTCGCCCGCTTATGTATTGTCTCGTGCATCATGCTTCAACCGGTGCAAAATCCATACCCGTCCGCCGCCGCTGTCCGCAGCCCCAACCCCATACTTCGCTCCAGCCGCAGCCGGTGATTGCGCGAGATATCGATCCGCCCGCCGAACCAGACCGCGCCGCCAGTACCTCCCGGATACTGCCAGGACAGCTTTGTGCCGGCTTCCGGTACATCTGGAAAAGTTCCGCCCTCTGACAAAGAAACCGCCCGCCTGTCGCATCACAATAGTTACACCTCCCCATTCCCCGTAGTTCCATCAAATTAAACCCCTATGACCATCCAAAAAGCGATTATCCCTGATCCCGGAAAGGGCGGCATGATCGAGAAACTGGTTGTCGACGGCAAATTGGACATGGAAAGCAGTGTCCACGACGGCAGCTGGGAGATCAGATCGATGACCACTTATATCGGTCTCCTTGACTATGGCTGTGACGACGAGGTGTTCAACGGCTGTTGGGGGTTCTGTTGTTACGATCCCGATCTGCCCTGGTATAATCATCCGATAACCATGGATGTCTCCCCGATCAACGTTGACCGTCAGACCGTGTCGCGCGACTGCACGATGACCTTTGAGATCGGAATCGACCTCGCGCAATGGAATAAGCCCTATTCCTTCAATACCCTCAAAGCGTGCTATGCCCGCCGCTGTGCAAATATGTCTCCGATCATCTACTCCGACAATGAGGACGACGGCTATATCCGCATCTCCTGCACGATCGAAGACCGCAAAAAGCCGTTACGTCCCTACCATGATCATCTCATCCATTGTCTCGTGCAACTGAAGGATGCCGAACAGGCGCTGCTTCACGAGACCACCCCCGACGGGCCCGAAACCCTCACCGTCACCTTCAACTTCCCGCCGGAGATCCGCTCCGCCTGCAATCAATACCTGATGTACTTCGGCCAGTTCCTCGAAGACCTGGGTATCCTCGCCGATACCTCACTCCGGGAGAATATGAACAAAGTCCTTTTTACCGTCACGCCGCACAACAAGGACCAGGCGATGGATGTGATCTACGAAGCGCTGGATGTCTTCCTCCACGCCCCCGATGCCGAAGAAATGGCAGAGGAATTGACCGACCACGACTTCGCCCACTATCAATGGAAAATGACGATCTATCATCTCAAAGCCCAGCTCGAACTGGCCAAGGCCCTGCTCCAGGCAAAAGATGCCACCATTGAAGCCCTCCGGATTGCCAACTATCAGGTCCGGCAACCACCCCCGCCCGCGGCGACGCTGCCAACCACCGATCCTGTCCCCGCGGCGGCCGAAAAAGAAGACGAAGACATCCTCGGCGGCGCGGTCTCGATCACCAAATACAAAGCAAAGGGCTTCACGATCAACCTGCCCCGGATCATCCGGAAACTGCGCCGGAAAAAGTAAATCCCTACTCCACGGCCCTCCCCGGCTCACGCTCAACCGCATATACTACATGCCGCCGCAACGGATGGCCGGATTCAATGTTGGGATGATCGAATTCCCCTGCCAACATCATCCCGATCTTCTGCATAACCCGCTGCGACCGGACATTCAAGCCTGCCGTATACGCATAGATCTTTCCCAGGTCAAGCGCCTCCCAGCCGTGCCGCAGGCAGGCCAGCGCCGCCTCGGTAGCATATCCCCGCCCCCAGGCCTCATGCCGAAGCCGCCAGCCGATCTCCACGCAAGGTAAAAACCATGCTTCGAACCCGGTGGGATGAGCCAAGCCCGTGAACCCGATAAACTCTCCCGTATCAAGCTCATCCAGCGCATAAAAGCCATACCCATGCTCATCAAAGTGCCCCTCAAGCCGGCGGATCATTTCGGCCGTCTGCTCTCGCGTCATCAACCCGCCGGGAAAGAACTCCCGCACCGCAGGATCGGCATTCATCCGTGCGCACGGCTCCAGATCGGAATCCTTCCACCGCCGCAACCCCAACCGCGGGGTCCTCAGCAAATATTGATCTTTTGTCTCCATTTCCTGCAAGATACCTTTACTGTGTGATCAAATCGTTACGCCCCAGCTTTCCGCGACTTGCAATTTTCCGATTGGCCGGTTATATTTGGATCATGAAGCCATTATATTTCCCCCTGATCATTCTCGCCACCCTGGCGGCCACCAACAAATCCTGCGCCCAATCCGGCGACTCGATCAACTCGACGGCGAAACCCCAACCGGCCGGTTATCACCAAATACAAAGCAAATGAAACCCCACCTGACCATCCTGCTGATTTTCGTCGCCCTCCACTGTACCGCCCAGGACACCCTCTACTATGATATTTTCTGGCACCCTTGCACCGCCGCAAAGGCCAGCTATTACAGGATCCGGACCAAAACCTCCGAGGGCTGGCAGGTCACCGATCACTTTCTCAACGGTCGCCCGCAAATGACAGGTCTCTATACAGACGATTCCTTCAAGATAAGAGCAGGAACGTTCACCTGGTATGACTCGACCGGGGCGCCCGAGCATAGCGAAACGTTCGTGAACAACAAAGAGAACGGAGTTGAAACGCGTTACTATCCCAATGGCCAGATCCGAACGATTGGCAAGATGAAAGACGACCAATTGGAGGGTGACTGGATCGGCTATTACCCATCAGGCAAGGTCTCCGCCAAAGTTACTTATAAGAAAGGAGAGCAAACCAGGGCACATTTCTATAACGAAGACGGCACGCCCAACAAGGACATGAAGAAATTCTTTGCAGAATCAGAATTCCCGGGCGGAATACCTTACTGGCTTCGTTTCCTAAACAAGACGCTTCGCTATCCCGATAGCGCCGTCGACCACGAGATACAAGGAACGGTCGTCATCGGTTTCAAGATCTCCACGGATGGAACGGCCAGCGATTTCCAGGTCGTCCAATCGGTTGACAAGTTCCTCGATGCGGAAGCAATGCGGGTCTTGCAGTTGAGTCAGCAATGGGAACCCGCTGTCATCGGTGGCATCTACACGGAATCGTACAAATTGCAGCCGATAGTTTTTAAGCTGAGCGACAAATAAGGCCCCGCCAATGCCCTTTGCGCCCCGCCTACACCCTTGGCGCGCCCACGCTAACGCGGTGGCGCGCCCCTCACCGATACACATCCAACAACCCCTCCGGTAACTCGACATGCACTTCCCGCTTCCTGACATCCACCCGCCGCAGCGTCTGCTCATGCACAGGGATCAACGCCTCCTTCCCCGCCAGATCGATCCGGCACAACACCTGGTGCGGCTGCTCGATCACCTCCAGGATCTCGCCGAGATCGGCAGAACCGTCAAATAACCGAAACCCCACCATCGAGATCGGCGCCGACCGCCCCGCAAACTGCACAAAATCCTCCTCCCGCAACCAAACCTCCTTCTGCACCACTTTCCGCGCCGCCTCCTTCGTATCCAGCCCCTCGAGCTTGACATAAACCTCCGTATCACTCTTCACCCGCACACTCTCCACAAACCACGGCAATAGCTCATCCCGCCCTTGCTCGAGAAAGATCGCCTTCAAACCGGTCAGCGATGTCCGCTTGCCGAGCCGGTGCTGCAGGACCACCTCGCCCTGCAATCCATAGACAGCCGCCAGCCGCCCGATATTTCTAAAGTTCGAATCCATAAATCCGCTAATGTCTGACCTGCCGGTCGTGTCGGCTCCGCCGAACAAAAAAGGAGGCCTTTAAGCCTCCTCACAAAATAAATTACACCGTGAACATTTACTGATTTTTCGCCGGCGCGGTTCCTCCTACGCCTCCAGCTTGGGGCCGCCTTCACTCTTCTCGATCTTCCGCTCGGGACGCTCTCCACGTTCCGGACGCTCTCCCCGATCCGGACCGCCTACCCTTCTTACGGGAGGACCGCCGGGACCACGACGACCGGGACGGGCCCGCTTGTTCTCTTCTGCGCGTTTCTTCAGGGCTATCTCATGCTCGCCATGCCACTTCTGGAATTTCTCCATCGCAGCCGCGTCATCGAATAACCCTAATTTGACACCACGCAATAAATGTTTCAGATACAATACCCCCTTGTAGGAAAGAATGCGGCGGACCGTATCGGTCGGCTGAGCACCCTTGTGCAGCCAATCCAGCGCCTTTTGGCGATCGAGCTGAACGGAAGCAGGAACTGTTAAAGGATTGTACGTACCGATCTTCTGGATGAATTTACCATCCCTGGGCGCACGGGCATCGGCTACTACGATGAAGTAAAATGGCCTCTTCTTCGACCCATGACGTTGCAGTCTGATTTTAACTGGCATCTTAAATAGAAATTTAAATGCGTGAACAAATAAGGTTACTGTCCAAAATTGGGAGTGCAAATCTAGCACTCGTGAATCACATTTCAAAAATAATACTTCGGGAATTAACGAGCGAATATTGCGGGGAAAATTTTATGCCGGCTATAACGATTTAACAATGGTAGAACAATGTCTACAATACACATTACCAGCAATTTCCGTGCCTGCAGGCCCTCCGGGAGCCCCGCCGCCTGACCCGCGACCGGCCTGCAACCGGGCCGCCGCCTGACCCCTAACCCTCCTGCGACCGCCCCCCGCCAAACCACCGCAACCGACCCACCGCACAACCCGCAACCAACCCGCCGGCCCACCGGCCTGCCCCGCCCCCTATCTCCTCCTCATCGCCCCCATCGGCATTTTATTCATCTGCTTCATCATCTGCTTCATCTGCTCGAACTGCTTCAGGAAGGCGTTTACCTCGGAAATGTCTTTTCCGGCCCCGGCAGCCAGCCGCCTGCGGCGGGAAACATCGATCACATCCGGATTCGCCCGCTCGAACGGCGTCATCGACCGGATGATCGCCTCGATCCCCTTGAACGCATCATCGCTGATATCGATGTCCTTGACCGCCTTCCCTACCCCCGGGATCATCCCCAGCAGATCCTTGATATTCCCCATCTTCTTGATCTGCTGCAACTGCTGCATAAAGTCCTCGAAGTCGAACTGGTTCTTCCGGATCTTCTTCTCCAGCTTCCTGGCTTCGGCCTCATCGAACTGCGCCTGCGCCTTTTCCACCAGGGTCGTGATATCCCCCATCCCCAGGATCCGCTGCGCCATCCGTTCGGGATAGAACACATCCAGCGTATCCATCTTCTCCCCGCTGGAGATGAACTTGATGGGTTTGGCCACGGTGTACTTGACCGACAAGGCCG
>DATJMG010000198.1:0-7858 GCA_035508835.1 Puia sp. | reverse complement strand
AACTATTCACGGACCGGCGGCCCGTTCGAGATGGTCCAGCTTTGGGTCAACCTGCCGGCGAAATACAAACAGACGCCGCCCAAATACCAGGCGATCACTGCGGACAAGATGACAAAGGTCTTATTGCCGGATAATGGCGGTTTGGTCAACGTGATCGCCGGCGACTATAACGGCCATCGCGGTCCGGCCAGTACGTTTACGGATATTAATGTACTGGATCTCCGGTTGAACCGGGGCGGGAATTTCGAAGGGCAGATACCAGCTTCGCATCATACGCTGCTGCTGGTGGTCGAAGGGAGTGTAGTGGTCAATGGCAGGGAGGCCGGGGAGCATGGGATGGTACTTTTTGGGCCCGAAGGGGAGGAGATTGCGGTCAGGGCTTCCGAAGACAGCGTTGTGCTCCTCCTCAGCGGCGAGCCGATCAACGAACCGATCGCGCATTATGGGCCGTTTGTCATGAACACGACGGCTGAACTGGAAACGGCGATGCAGGAGTACCGGACGGGGAAATTCGGGTCATTGAGATGACCGGATGCGGAGTGCCGGCGATCCATTCGGATCAGCTGCCTCCAGCCGGCCGCATCCGACATGCGAGCACATGGCGGCCGGCATCCATGTAAGCGACGATGTGCAAAACTACTCCCCCAAGCAAGCATGTCCACTGTTCATCCCGATATTATGCAAGGAACTTCAAGTGAAATGAGGGGCAAGTTGTCGGGAAATGAGATATGCTGTGGAATGGGTAGCCTAAAAAAAAAGTGGTCAGGGAGACAGCAATCTCCCTGACCTTAAGATTAAATCAGAACTCGGGGTCCCTCTTCCGCTTAAAGTGCCTGAGGGGGTGGCACCGCACTAATCAAATACCATAACCATTAAACCTTATCCTATTTGAATCAAAGATATTCCGGCACGGTGCAATCATTTGTAGAAAAAAGTTCCATACCGGGATCGACAAACGCCGTTTTTGTCCCTAAGACTTCACACAATGAATTGAAAGCAAGATATTTGCTTGTCAGAAAAAGATTTGCACAAGGTTTCTGGGTATTTTTTAACTCCCTCAGGATCAATTCATAGGAAATTACGCATTGCGGGCTCCCGCGATAGTTGAATGAAATACCCGCCCGTAACCGTAATTTAGGTAGACAGCAAATAACCTTATTTTATATGACCAAACTAGCCAGCTGGCTCAAAGCCGCCTATCATGCCGGATCAACCACCTTAAATGACAAGGACCCTCAAAAGCGCGTAATCCTTGGAGTCAATTTGATGGCCTTGTTGATCATCGTTCTGGATATCATCATCGGGACTACGGTGTATTTCATCAACTACAGTCCCCGGGTCCTCGCCGGGATCATCGTTCAGTCCATCCTGTTGGTCTTGCCTTTATGGTTGAATCATCGCGGTCGAACAACGTTTGCGGGCATGGTCGTTTATATCGTCATGGGCTTTGCCACACTCTATTATGGCTGTCTGCTCAGCCCATACGTGAATGCGGTCCTGATGATCCCCTATCTTATGGCCATAAGCCTGTTCATGTTCAACAAACGGAGTCTGCGGTTGATTTGTGGGGGCCTTGCGATCTTCATTTTGATCTTCCTGGATCTGAACAATCAGCATCAATACATTCGCTCGATCCCGGTAACGGCCGCGCAGGGCAATTTCGAAAAGTGGTTGGCTTACTTCGCGATCCTTTCCCTGATCGTCGGTTCTTATCTCCTCTATTCAAAAAGTTATCGCACGGTGCTCGGGCAGATCCGGGAGTATGCCCGTCTCAAGGAATCGGAAAGTGAGAACAAGGACAAATTCATTTCGAATGCCAGTCACGAAATGCGGGTGTCGTTCAAATCCATTTTCGCAATCATCAATATTCTCAAAAAGCGGCTTGAGCCTTCTCATTCAACCGAGCTGGCGACAATTGTCAGCGATCTGCAGACCAGCTGCGATATCTCCCAAAATATCATTGACAATATCCTGGAATACGAAAAGATCCAGGTGGGCATCAATACCCCCAACCGGAAGAATTGTTTCGATGCCAAGGTCCTGTTCAGCACTACCACGGATATCTACCGGTATCTGGCCAGCGAAAAAAATATCCGGATCACCGGCCGCTTTGACAAGTCTCTTCCCCGCCACATCATAGCCGACGATATAAAGATCCGGCATATCTACACAAACCTG
Organism: Puia sp.; assembly: GCA_035508835.1. Classification (GTDB taxonomy): domain Bacteria; phylum Bacteroidota; class Bacteroidia; order Chitinophagales; family Chitinophagaceae; genus Puia. Next base: position 5,680 of record DATJMG010000198.1, on the reverse strand, counting down.
CTGCACAACGCGATCAAGTTTTCCCCTAACGATTCCGAAATCACCATTGCCGTCAGGACTGCCCCGGGGAATCTGGTTTTCCGGGTGGAGGACTGCGGGGAAGGGATTGCCGATCCCTCCCGGATTTTCGAAGCCTTTGCCAGTACCAACCCCGACGGCTTAGGATTAGGCCTCTACATTGTCAAGGAGCATGTACATGCCCTGCACGGGCAGATCGAGGTGGTGAGCGGCAAGGAGGGGACAGCGTTTACCGTGGGTATCCCCTTGAGCGCAGTCCATCAGCCCGCAGCGCTAGTGCAGCAGGAAACCCTACCTTGACCGCCAAATAAACCTTTTGCTATGAAATTGTATACGATCCCGGCATTGTATTGCCCCTTCGTTTCGCGTATCCATCCGGATGCCGACGCACTTGAAGAACACACGTTACAGTGGATCCTCGATTTTAAACTGGTTGACAACCTGCAAACGTTTAAACGATACCGGCAGAACAGGTTCCCCCTATTCATCGCCAGGACGTTCCCGGACAGCGATTTTATCAATCTTTGCGCCTGGTGTGACCTGAATACTCTGCTGTTTATTGTGGACGATAGCTTTGACGAGAACGACGTCATCAAGGACAAGTCATCCTTTGACGAATTCCGGAGCGCTTTTATGGGAGTACTGACAGATCACGACACCTATACGACCAGCGAAAACCCGGTGTTTGCGGCACTCTCGGACCTTTGGGGGCGGCTGGTCATGCGGAGCACCCGCGCCTGGCAGGCAAAATTCATCGGTTGTATCCATCGAATGTTCGACGGGTTGTACTGGCAATTCAAAAATGTCATGCTCGGGATGCTGCCCACCTTTGAAGATTACATCCGGATCAGACAATATTTGGGCGCTTCCCATCTCTCTACCGACTCCCTGGAAGTCACCGGAAAGATCCGTTTGGCGGAGGAGGTCTATGCCGATCCGGTCGTCAGCCGGTTGACCGAGCTCAGCCGGAATGGCGTTTGCTTTGCCAATGACCTGTTTTCCCTGGGGAAAGAAAGTGAGGAATCCCACAACGCCGGCGAATATAATCTCGTCGGGGTGATGCGGCGGAAATACAAATTGACCATCCCGGAGGCCATCAAGGCGGCGGCTGACTATCACGACAATCTGGTCCGGGAATTTATCGCCTTGTCGAAGGCTGCCCGTCATTTTGATGCGGCGACGAATGAAATGGTTGAAAAGTACGTCCACGCGTTGGAAGTACAGATGATCGCGAACATCGAATGGTCAACGAAGGAAACCGACAGATACCCGCACCGTTATGAGGGCGCCGATCAGAAAACGCAAATCTTGAATTGAATGCTGAAACCGCTCATATTGGTTGCCGATGATCATATCATGATCTCCAAGGGGCTGCGCCGGGCTATTGAGCTGGAATTTGGCTTTACCGATGTCCACAGCGTTACCAGCTGCAGCAACGTCATGAACGAGCTGAAGGCAAAGCCCTATACGCATCTCATTCTCGATATCGGGCTGAGCGATGGCAGCGCACTGGAAATATTGCCCGCGATCAAGCGCCTGTATCCTTCAGTACGGATATTGGTGTTTTCCAGCAAACCCGCCACCGTGTTCGAAAAAGCGCTGGCTCAGCAAGGGGTATACAATTTCTTATCCAAGGAGCAAACGGAGGCTGAAACAACCTCCACCCTCATGGATTTCTTTTATGGCCGTCAAAGCAGGGTCCGAAAGGAATCGGCAGAGAACCCTTTTGCTGCACTGAGTCCCCGGGAATGGGAAGTCACCCACCATCTGTTGCTGGGTCAGACCACCAGTGAAGTGGCCAATCGGCTGAATTTAAAATCCTCATCCGTTTCAACCATCAAGGGGCGGATCCTCGAGAAGCTGGGTGTTGACAATTTGCGTGACTTCTTTGAGCTGGCCAGGCTGTATAATGTGCAATAGATCGGGGCCGCGTCGGGGGATATCCGGCGTTGGACGCATCTTTTTTCCGGTTGGCAGCATTTGCGAAAAAAAGCGGAGTGGCTGGTATAGTTTTGTGGTGTCAAAAAAATAGCACATAACTATATAAACTCAAAAGACATGAAAAAGACATTGATCGCCTTCGCCATTACGATGCTGGGTTTGACTGCCGGCAGCTATGCCGCTACTCCGAAATCATCGGATCCGGTTCCGGTAAATGTTGAAACCGAGTTCCAGGGGCAATTTACCAATGCAATGGACGTCCGGTGGGAAACAGGAAAGAACTTCTTCAAGGCCACGTTCGAAGACTGGGGCCGGACGCTGTTCGCATTCTATGCCGATAACGGCGACCTGATGGGTGTAGCCACCAACATCTCCACCACTGTCCTGCCCCGGCAGTTGCGCGAACAGGTCAAGCGGGCGTATGCCGGGTATTGGGTTACCGATCTGTTCGATTATCACAATCCAGACGAAAGGGGTTACGTGATCACCCTGGAGAATGCCGACAGAGTAGTCGTGCTGAAGGCCGTGGGGCATGAAAGCTGGAGTGTGTACAAGACGACGACGAAGGCCTAGGCGGGTTTCAGCCAGACTGGTGCGAAAGCGTCAAGGCCGGGATCAGGTCGAAGTACCCGGCGGATAGTTTGGTGATGTCCAAGCGGACGGGTCGGGCGGGTCAGCCGGGTCAGGGTCGGGCGGGGCATTAATTTTGAGATTCTTTTTCAAACTACTCATATGCTGAATACAAAAATCCTGATGGCGGGAGGGCTGTTATGCCTGGCATTGGCAACTGTCGTCTCCCGTTGTGCGGCGCAATCCACCCCTACCCCGCAGCGGACCCTGCTCGCGCTTTCCAAGACCGATCACACGCTGGCGCTCGTCGATCCGGTGAGTCTCAATGTGATCGCCCGGCTGCCGGTGGGGACCGATCCGCATGAGGTGATCGCGTCTTCCGATGGCACCAGGGCCTATGTGACGATCTATGGCGGCGGAAGCCTGCATGAGCTGGATATCCTGGATCTTGTCGGCCAGAAGGCGCTGCCAAGCTATGATACGAAGCCGCTGCTGGGTCCGCATGGGCTCGATTTTGTCGGTGGGAAGGTATGGTACACTGCCGAAGGGTCGAAGGCGATCGGCCGTTTCGACCCCGCCACGGGACAAACAGACTGGGTGATGGGGACGGGTCAGGACCGAACGCATATGATCTATGTGACGCCGGACGGCAAGCGGGTATATACGACGAATGTAGCGTCGGGGACGGTTAGTATCCTTGTCGATACGATAATGCGGATGGGGCCGCCGCCGGGAGCGCCCGGAGGTGGACAGCCGGGGCCGCCGCCAGGGAATATGCCATCGCCTGGTCAGGGACCGCGGCCGCATGAAGATTGGAGTGAAACCATCATTCCGGTATCGCGGGGATCGGAAGGCTTCGATGTGTCGCCGGATGGAAAGGAATTGTGGACGGCGGCCAGCGACGATGGGACGATCGCGATCATCGATGTGTGGGCAAAGCGAAAGGTCGCTACCCTCCAGGCCAATGTGCGCGGAGCGAACCGGCTGAAATTCACTCCGGATGGGCGGCTGGTGTTCGTCACAAGTCTTCGAACGGGGGATCTGGCGATTTTCGATGCCCGGACGCGGAAGGCGGTCAAGCGGTTAAAGCTCGGCCATGGCGCGGCGGGAATCCTCATGGACCCGGTTGGCGGGCGCGCTTTTGTGGCGTGCTCGGCGGATAACTATATTGCGATCGTAGATCTGAAGGCGCTGGAAGTCACGGGCAGGCTGGATGTCGGCGGGGTGCCGGACGGGCTGGCGTGGGCGGAGCGGAAGTAGGATCGGGAGACTCCCGGGAACTCGCACGGGCCGCAGGGCCGGAGGCAGTGGAAAAAGAAAAAGCACCAAGTCTATTTCGGCTCTCGGCTTGCGCCGGATTGCTTACTGACCCGATGCTTTTCTGAGCTGCTTCAATCCCGTCGGACCTCCGCCTCTCAATGAGCCAGGTATCATTCTTTCTGAACATTCACTCTTTCGAGCTTTTACTTTTCTGAACTTTCGTCCTTCCAAGATTCTGTTCTTTCGAACTTCCCCGTCCCGTTTGTTAAATCTAAGATACGGTATCGAATACCCTGATTCCAAATTTTTACCGCAGCAGTTATGCACTGGTTTGGCACATAGTTATGCACAGGGTCGAAGGTGATCAAAACATTCCGGTCAAAAAAGACGCCCAGTTGAATTTGGGTGATTTGTTGACCACCAAGTGCGGAAGAAAAGATCTGTCGGGGAAAAGGCTGGTTCTGCCGGGGGGTGCGGCGGTTGCCGGTGCAGAAGCTGTTGGGGCAGAAGCTGCGCGATAGAAGGTGGAAGCGTGACGGATGTCCATCCGGATGAGATAGGTGGTTTGGTTGGCGAACAACGGATCCTGCCAGCCCTGGGGGGTTTTGAGATCGCCGGCAAGACCGGAGACGAAGGCATCGCCTTCTACAGTGACGTAGAAATTGAACTGCTTGTTGTAACAGAACAGGAAGGCGGGGGCTTTGCCGCCCGGGTCGTCGAGTGAGATATTTTTCATCTTGAACCACAAGTGAGTGCCTGAACGGTCCACTTTGATGCGGCGGATAATGCAGGCGGGATATCGCCAGTAGCCCGGAGATCCGGAGAAGATAGCCATATCCAACTTTTCGATCCTTTCTCCGATCCTTAGTATGGGGTCTGAGGTGCTCATAAGCCCGACACAAAGATAAGAAAGAAACCGATTATCCGTTCCGGCATAGTCTCTTAACTATTCAGTACCGGTGACTGGGCCAAATATTTTTTCGAAGGGTAATAGATAAAGAAGCAGGTTCCACCCTTGACAACCGGGATGATCTGGGTGCTCATTTCATCAGGGATCGCCGGACAGCCGAAGGTCGTACCCATCACTCCGTACTTGTGCAGGATGCGCTCGCTCACATAGGTAGCGCCGTGGATCACGATGGCCCGGCGGGCGGCATTATCGTTAAAGCCTTTGTCCATCCCGTGGATGCGGAGAGAGAGGCCGTTGAAGCCATAATAGGTACCGGAGGTGATATAGAACCCGAGACTGCTTTTGCAGGATTCCATTTTATTGGAGAATGCATTGGCGTATTCCTGACCCGAGTTGATGCCATGCGCAACATAGGTGCGATAGAGCAACCGGCGGTTGCGGACGTCGATGACATAAAGGCGTTGGTTGCTGGAAGACTGGCTGAAGTCCGCGATCGACAGGATATTCGTCCGGCGCAGCAGGCCTTTTTTCTTCAGTTTGTAATAACCGGTCCAGGCATAGTCAAAGGCCGTGCGGCTCAGGCCGGAATCTTCGAGGCTCATTTCTTCATAAATGCTCGTCGCCATGGCGAGGATCATACGCCTCTCTGCGCGAAGGGCGGCAGCTTTGGAAAGATGCGCCGCGGCAACCGAATGGGTGGCGGTTACCGGCGCGGGACTGGGGGCAGCTGCCGTAATAATAGTTAGTAAGCAAAGGGCGATTGCGAACAGGAAGGTAACTTGGTTTGGGGCGAACTTTTTCATAACGACGGATTTGCTTTATAGATGCCAACCCGTATACCAAAATATAACCACCTGTAAACCAAATGCATATGAGGGGGCCAATTCAACCATGGTTCCCAATCCGGGACGATCGACCCTTTTGTGGGACTTTGTCCGCGGGCTGGAGAACAACCGGGGGTGGGAACGCGGGGTGGCGGGG
>DATJMG010000197.1:0-19127 GCA_035508835.1 Puia sp. | reverse complement strand
AGACGAGCCTGCATACGGCCGGCTTTATTTATGGGATCACGGGGACGACGACGGCCCTTGGCGGTATCGGGTGGATCTTCAACAGTGACTGGCCGATCAATTTTGGCGGCAAATCGCATTTTGACCTGCCTGCGTGGATACCCATCACGTTCGAGCTGACGGTATTGTTCTCTGCCGTCGGGATGACGCTGACCTTCTGTTACCTCTGCCAGATAGCGCCGTTTGTGCGGCGGCATCATTTCAACCTCCGGTCCACGGATGATCAGTTCACAATGGTGATCGAATTGACCGACAAGACAAATGAGGCTGCGGTGATCGACTTTCTGACGAGTGTAGGAGCGACCGGGATCAATACGCAGACGGCTGAGACCGGCTGGTGGCTGGGCCGTTATGATAAAGATAAAACCCCATTCGAACACAAAGGAACTGCGTTAGTATGAAAAAAATAGTCGTTGCTTCATTGATTTTCGCGGCGGTGACGGCGGCCGTCAGCTGCTCGGATATCCAGCGGAACCCCGGGCGGATCTATATGCCGGATATGGCGTATAGCCGGGCCTATGAGACCTATGCCACTACCGAAGAGATGAAGGCGGACCTGTTGAAGCGGGGCATTCATTTCAGCAATATCCCGGTGGCGGGCACGATCAAGCGGGGGGAGCTGCTGCCGTTCCTGATCGCGAAGGATTCGATCGCCGGGGATACCAGCAACTATCATGCGGCGCGGGAGGTCAGGAACCCCCTGACTTCCATGGATACGGTCGAAGCGGAGCGGTTGTACCTGGTGAATTGCGCGATCTGTCATGGCCCGAAGCTGGATGGCAACGGTCCGCTGTATAAGGGTGGTGACGGGCCATTCCCGGCGGCGCCGGCCAATTTCATTGCAGGCGCTCAATATCAGAACATGCCGGAGGGGCAAATGTTCTACTCGGCCACGTATGGAAAGAACAAGATGGGGAGCTATGCTTCCCAGCTGAATACGGAGCAGCGCTGGATGGTGATCGCCTATATCAAATCGAAGCAGGCGGCGGCTCATGCGGCGGCCGGCGGCGGTTCAGATTCGACGGCGGCAAAATAATAAAGGATTTCAGAACACACTAAAACATTCCGAATGTCATCTATATCTCATGTGAAGGAACATTTTCAAACGCCTGCCCGATACAAGCAGTGGTCTCTCGGGCTGATGACCGTGGGCGTGCTTTCGCTGATCATCGGATTTATCCTGTATGGCGGCGGCAATGACGCAAGCGGAAGCCGCTTCTGGGCCACCCTGTTACATAACAGCGTGTACTTCCTGCTGATCGTGAATGCCTGTTTGTTCTTTTATGCGGCGCATACGCTGGCGATGGCCGGTTGGGTACTGTCTTTTCGCAGGCTGAACGAGGCGCTGGCCGCCTGTGTGACGCCGCTCGGTATTATCTGCTTCGTGATCCTGATGTGCCTGGTCTTTGGCGGTCATTCCGCACTATATGAATGGGTTGACAAGAATGCGGTGGCGAAGGATGAGGCGCTTAAAGGGAAGTCGGGGTTTCTCAGTCCGGGATTCTTTACGATCTATACCGTTCTGATCATTGGGCTTTGGACGCTCCTGGGCATGAAGCTGCGCAATCTTTCCCGGTCGATCGACGACACCAGGCTCACGGTCGAGGAGGGGAGACGGTATATCTTCAAGAACACAGTATGGGCGGCGGTGTATATTGTCTGGTTTGCGCTGACGGCAATGTCCGTCATGCCGTGGCTTTGGCTGATGAGCCTCGACGCGCATTGGTTCTCCACGATGTACAGCTGGTATACGTTCGGCAGCAGCTTTGTAGGGGGGATAGCGCTGATGACGATCTTTGTTATTTACCTGAAGAATCAGGGTTACCTGGAATATACGAATGAGGAGCATTTGCACGATTTGGCCAAGTTTCAGTTCGCGTTCTCGATCTTCTGGACTTATCTCTGGTTCGACCAGTTCATGCTGATCTGGTATGCGAATATCTCCGAGGAGACAGTTTATTTCAAAACGCGGTTTGACGGAGCGTATGCGGGCATCTTTTACTTGAGCCTGATAATCAATTTCGTGGCGCCGCTGCTCATCTATATGAAACGGGGGTCCAAACGGAACTGGGGCACGGTAACATTTATGTCCGTACTTTTGGTCTTTGGACATTGGCTGGACTTTTACCAAATGGTATTCCCCAGGGTCTCCCCGGACCATGTTCCGATGAATCTGTTCGATTTCGGCATTGCCCTGGGCTTCGTCGGGCTGATCATGTGGCAGACGCAAAGGGTGCTTGGCAAGTTCCCCATGCTGGCTAAAAATCATCCTTATTTGAAAGAAAGTATCATCCATCATACTTAAAACTCTTTTTATACCATGTCTACGTTTTTTCTGATACTGATCCTGTTATTGGGCTTCCTGATCACCTTTCAGATCGCCAAAGCCAGTGAGTATGTCGGTGTATTGAAAGGGGAAAAGAAGAATTTCGAGCAGAATAACAAGGTCAACGGTTTTCTGATGATCGTCTTCCTGGTATTGGGGCTGATCGGGGTCTATTGGTGTAACGAACTGTTCCGCGGGAAGCTCCTGGGCGAGTCCGCCTCCGTCCATGGGGAGCAGATCGATGCGATGCTGTACATTACGATCGCCATCACGGGGGTGGTGTTTGTGATCACGCAGATCCTGCTCTTCTGGTTTGCCTACAAGTACCAGTACAGCGAAAAGCGGCAGGCGCATTATTTCCCGCACAACAACAAGCTCGAGGTCATCTGGACGGTGGTGCCGGCGATCTTCCTGACGGTGCTGGTGGTTTTCGGGCTATTCTATTGGTTCCGGATCACGGGTGATGCGCCGGCGGATGCCAATCAGGTCGAGGTGACGGGCAAGCAGTTCGGGTGGATCTTCCGGTATCCGGGCAAGGACCATGTATTCGGGAAAAAGTATTATCAGAATATCAATGACGCCGGGAATAACCAGCTGGGGTTGATCTGGGATGATCCTTATTCGCATGACGATATCGTCACGGGGGAAATGTATATCGAAGTCAACAAGCCGGTCAAGCTGATCATCGGTTCCCGCGACGTGATCCATGACGTCGGCCTGGTGTATTTCCGGCAAAAGATGGATGCGGTCCCGGGGACGCCGACCACGATGTGGTTTATTCCCAGGTTTACGACGGAGGAGATGCGGAAGAAGCTCGGCAATCCGCAGTTCGATTATGAGATCTCGTGCGACCAGATGTGCGGAAGGGGTCACTATACGATGCGCGGCATCATCAAGGTGGTGACCCATGAGGAGTATGTGCTTTGGCTGGCCGGGCAAAAATCCAATTATGATCAGGTAATGGCGGCCAAGACCCCTGCCGTTGCCGTGAAGAATTAATAAACTTATTATGAGCAACGAAGCAGCATTCCACCCGGTGACAGAGACCAGTCACGACATGCATCTCGATGAGCATGCGATGCATCACCATCACGACACCTTTATTACGAAATATGTGTTCAGCCAGGACCATAAGATGATCTGCAAGCAATTTTTGCTGACAGGGATGTTCTGGGCGGTTGTCGGTGGCCTGATGTCGGTGCTTTTCCGGCTGCAGCTCGGTTATCCGGACGCGCATTTTCAGATCCTGGAGGACGTCTTTGGAAGCAAATGGGCGAAAGGGGGGCAGATCCAGCCCGAGTTCTACTATGCGCTGGTGACGATGCACGGAACCATACTGGTCTTCTTTGTGTTGACGGGTGGATTGAGCGGGACGTTCGCCAACTTTCTGATCCCGCTCCAGGTCGGCGCGCGGGATATGGCTTCGCCTTTCCTGAATATGCTGTCCTATTGGTTCTTCTTTATGGCGAGCATTGTGATGCTCACGTCGCTTTTTATCGCTACCGGGCCGGCGTCGGGAGGATGGACGTCCTATCCGCCGTTGAGTGCGCTGGCTGATGCCAACGAGGGCAGCAAGACGGGGATGGATCTATGGCTCACTTCGATGGCGTTGTTCGTGGTGTCTTCGCTTTTGGGCGGCCTCAACTATATCTCGACGATCCTGAATTTACGAACGAAGGGGATGAGCATGACGCGGTTGCCGTTGACGATCTGGGCCATCTTATTCACCGCTATTCTGGGGGTACTTTCCTTCCCGGTGTTGTTATCCGGTTTTATCCTGCTGCTGTTCGACCGCCACGCAGGAACCAGTTTCTACCTCTCCGATATTTTCCTGACCGAGACCGGCAAGGCCCTGTCTCATGAGGGGGGCAGCGCGATCCTGTATCAGCACTTGTTCTGGTTCCTCGGTCATCCTGAAGTATACATTATTATCCTGCCGGCGATGGGACTGGTGTCCGAGGTCATGTCCGTGAATGCGCGCAAGCCTATCTTTGGCTATATGGCTATGGTCGGATCGCTCTTTTCGATCACGATCCTGGCTTTCCTGGTCTGGGCGCACCATATGTTCGTGACCGGGTTGAATCCGTTCCTGGGTTCGGTATTCGTGCTGTTGACGCTGCTGATCGCGGTGCCGTCCGCTATCAAGGTTTTCAACTGGCTGACGACGCTATGGCGGGGCAATATCCGGTTTACGCCGGCGATGCTGTTTGCTATCGGGTTTGTCAGCACGTTTATCTCCGGCGGGTTGACCGGGATTTTCCTGGGAAATTCAACGCTAGATATCCAGCTGCACGATACGATGTTTGTGGTCGCGCACTTTCACATTGTGATGGGAGTGTCCGGGATCTTGGGAATGTTTGCGGGCATTTATCACTGGTTCCCGAAAATGTATGGCCGGTATATGAACAATACGCTCGCGTATATCCACTTCTGGATCACGTTTGTGGGCGCCTACCTGATCTTCTGGCCGATGCACTACGAAGGGTTGGCAGGGTTGCCGCGCCGGTATCTGGATTACCGCAACTGGATATCCTTTAATCAGTTCGGGGACCTTAACCGGTTTATTTCGACGGTAGCGATGATTACCTTTGCGGTACAGCTCCTGTTCGTCTTCAACTTCATCTACTCCATTTTCAAGGGGCGGCGGGTGATGAACAGGAACCCCTGGGGTTCTACGACGCTCGAGTGGACGGCGCCGATCCGGCCGGGTCATGGCAACTGGCCCGGGGAGATCCCGGAAGTTCATCGGTGGCCGTATGATTATGCGAAGGATGGAAGGGAATTTATCCCGCAGACGGAGCCGTTGGGCAGCAACGAGAGTCAGCATTGATATTATGTATATAGTGAAGCAACCAAGTTCTTTAAAATTTGCCGGCAAACTGCAGGATTACAAGCAGCTGATCAAGTTCAATCTCAGCTTCATGGTTGTCTTTTCATCCCTGATCAGTTATTTGCTGGCGCCGAAAGTGATGGAATATGACTGGGCGGCGATCGGGCTCTTCTTTATCGGCGGCATGCTGGTAACGGGGAGTGCGAATGCGATCAACCAGATCGTGGAGAAGGATACGGATGCGATGATGAAGCGGACGGCCGGGCGGCCGGTTGCCGCGGGGCGGATGAGTGTGGAGGAAGCCTGGACGTTTGCGGTTGTGGCGGGTCTGGGCGGGGTGTTGATCCTGTCGCATTTCAACTGGCTGGCGGCGGGACTGGCGGCTTTCAGCCTTTTCCTGTATGCCTTTATCTATACGCCGTTGAAGAAGGTCAGTTCGATCTCCGTGCTGGTGGGCGCGTTTCCGGGCAGTTTGCCGTGTCTGATCGGCTGGGCGGCGGGAAATGACCGGCTAAGCATGGGGGGGTGGATCTTGTTTGCGATCCAGTTCTTCTGGCAGTTCCCGCACTTCTGGGCTATTGCCTGGATTGCGCACAAGGATTATGCGGCGGCGGGGTTCAAGCTGTTGCCGTCTACGGAGGGGCCTACGAAATATTCCGCGATCCAGGCGATCATCTATTCGCTGCTCCTGCTGCCGGTGGGGGTTTTGCCCTGGCTGACGGGGATGTGCGGGCCCGTCGGGGCCATCATCGTACTCGCGGCGAACCTTTTCATGGTTGGTCAGTGTGTCCGGTTATACCGGGAGATGACGGTCAAGGCGGCAAGGCGGGTGATGTTCAGCAGCTATATTTATTTGCCGGTTGTGCTGCTTAGTTTGTTGGCAACAAAAGTTTAAAGATGAAATCTAATGATTGAGGGGGTGAACGAACAACGAAAGAAAATACATCCTCATAAATTCACGTTATGGGTGGCGTTGGCGAGCATTGTGATGATGTTTGCCGGGTTGACGAGTGCGTATGTCGTGAAGAGGGATGCGGCGGGTTGGACGACGTTTTCGATACCGGAGGCTTTCTGGTATTCGACGGCGGCGCTCCTGCTCAGCAGCCTGACCATGCAGATCGCGTTAAGATCTTTCAAAGAGCGGGAGATGCTCCGGTACCGGAATCTGCTCACGGTGACGACGATACTGGGGATCCTGTTCATGTTATTGCAGTGGGCGGGTTTCAGGGAGATCTGGCATACGGGCATCACTTTCCGCGGTTCGGGCGGCGGCCAGTTCCTGTATGTCATTGCGGGGCTGCATCTGGCTCACGTGCTCGGCGGGGTGATTGCGCTGCTGGCCATGTTAGCCCGGTCGTTCGTATCGAAGGTCCGAAGCTATAACAGTGTTCCGGTGGAGCTGATGGCGACGTACTGGCATTTTGTCGATCTGTTATGGCTTTACCTGTTGATCTTCTTTAGTTTGATAAAATAATAAAACAAGAATATGGCACAAGCAGTACCAGCGGGACAGAAGTGGTGGAGTGGTGGAAAGAGCCCCTTCAATGTGGAGTATGGGAAGCTGATGATGTGGTATTTCCTGATGAGCGACAGCTTCACTTTCGGCGCTTTTCTGATCTCTTATGGCTCTATCCGGTTTGCTACGAATGGTTGGCCCAATCCGAATGAGGCTTTCAAGGCTTTTCCGGGGTTCGGGGATACCAATATGCCGCTGGTGTTTGTGAGTCTGATGACCTTTATATTGATCATGAGCTCGGTGACGATGGTGCTTGCGGTTGCGGCCGGGCATATGGGCAATCAGAAGAAAGTCACCTTCTATATGATCCTGACGATCCTGGGGGGGCTGGCCTTTCTCAGCTGCCAGGCCTGGGAATGGAATCATTTGTGGCATGAGGGTGCGTGGTGGGGTCGCAATCCGTTCCCGAATGCCGACGGGTCCAAGGCGACGACGAATTTTACCAATTTCTTTTTTACGATAACCGGATTCCATGGCTTCCATGTTTTCTCGGGCGTATGTATCAATGTGATCATGTTAATAAAAAATATCCGGGGTGATTTTGCCCGGAAGGGCCATTACCTGATGATCGAGAAGGCCGGGCTTTACTGGCACTTTGTGGATCTGGTATGGGTATTCGTGTTCACTTGTTTTTATCTGTTGTAAAGGAAGATCTTTGCCGGCCTCCGGGCCGGCCCGACCAAAATAAAATATATATGTCAAGTATTGAAACGACGGGCCGCGATAATGCGCATGCTACATTCGACACCAGGCCGATCTGGCGGACCTTCTGGGTCCTGCTGGTGATTACGCTTGTCGAGTTGACCCTGGCGACGATCCACATAAAGACCGGCGGCAAGTTTCCGCCCAAATATGTGCTCAATGGGATATATCTCATTTTGACGTGCGCCAAGGCGTTTTATATTATCGCCGAGTTCATGCACCTGCGGCACGAGATCAAGAATATGATCATGACGATCGCGGTCCCGGCGTGTCTTTTCATTTGGTTCATTGTTGCCTTTTTGTGGGATGGGGGTTCTTATAATCAGCTCCGCAACCGTTATGACCGGCATTATGCGGATCAGAGCAAGGTAAAAGTGGAGCAGCCGGCGGAGAAACCCGGGAAGCCGGAATAACGGGAGGTCGGATCCGGCGTGGGACGCGCCTGATTTGACAGCCTTTAAAAGCAATATATCGTGAGTAAGAAAGCGTGGTTGGCTATTTGTATTGCGGTGGTGATACCGCTGGTGTTTTATGGCATCGCGAAGACATATGGGGTAGCTATGCCGCCCCGGTATTTCCCTGATTCGGTCGTAACGCGGATCAAGGATGGCAAGGAAGTTACAGATACGGTCTGGCATAAGGTGGCTAATATCAGGCTCGTCAATCAGCTCGGTGATACGGTCTCGCTGGATTCGCTTCATGGCAAGGTGCTGCTGATCGATTTCTTTTTTACGCACTGTGCGAGCATTTGCCCTATTCTCACGCGCAATATGCGTCATTTACAGGACGCGCTCGAGCTAGGTGAACGGTCCAGGCAGATAGCCGGCCCCGATACGAATTTTGTTCATTTCCTCTCCCTGACGGTCGATCCGGCGCATGATCCGCCGCCGGTCCTGAAGCGATATGCGGACCGGTATGGGGTCAACTCGGATGTGTGGTGGATGCTTACGGGGCCCAAAAAGACGATCTACGATTTTGCCTTGAATGAGCTCAAACTCGGGTTGCAGGATAGTGTGAGTGTCGATTCGAACTTCGTGCATACGGATTATATTGCGTTGCTGGATAAGGATCGGGTGATCCGGGGTTACTATCATGGTACGGATACCAGCGCGCTCAAGCGGCTGACCGATGATATGGTCTTTATTATGCTGGAGAAGGATAAGAACCGCAAGTCCGCCGTCTTCGACGAGCTCCGGCCGTTGGCTGTGCCGATCATCGTGATCCTGCTGGGGACCGCGGTTGGCGTGGTATATTTCAGTCGCCGGCCGAAGAAGGAATTGCCGGGTTAAATGAATTATCGGGTTAAATGAATTACCGAGTTGAATATGGAAACACCGGTCATACAAAGGAATTATAATAAGGCCATCATTATTGTGTCGGTTGCGATCCCGGCGGCGGTGGCTTTCCTGATCCTGGTGCCGCAGGCCAAGATCGATTTCGGGTTCAATACGCGGTCATTGCCGTTGTTCCATGCGATCCTCAATTCCAGTACGGCGATCCTGCTGCTGGCGAGCCTGTATTTTATCCGGCATGGGCAGGTCAAGGCGCATCGGCGGGCGAACTGGACGGCGGTCGTTCTGAGCACGATCTTCCTTGTCTCGTATGTGATCTATCATGCGTCGAATCCTTCGGTTCGGTTCGGGGACCTCAATCATGACGGCGTGTTGAGTGATTCGGAGAAGCAGCAGGCCGGGTTTGCGCGGTATGTGTATTATTTCATTCTAACCACCCATATTCTTTTGTCGGGGGTCATCATCCCGTTTGTGTTGTTTACGCTCCAGCGGGCGTATCAGCGGCGGTTTCCGCAGCATCGGCGGCTGGCGAGGATTACGTGGCCGTTGTGGTTGTATGTGGCGGTGAGCGGGGTGGTCGTGTATATCATGATCTCGCCGTATTATTAGGGGGTGATGTAAGGCCCGGCTGCGCCCGCAGCGCTGAGCGGCGCGGTTCGGGGACGTTTTCATAGTTATAGGGGCAGTGGCGGCAGCCGTTGCCGCAGCAGTAGCCGCGGTCGAGGTGGTATTTTTCGGTCAGGACCATCAGCCCGTCGTCGTTGAAGTAGAAATCTTCCCCTTCAATCAGTGCTTTCATGGGTGGTGGGGGTTGGGGCGCCTGGCGCCGGGGTTCTTTTGGCCTGGATCCGGGGTGGTGTTGCGGGGCGGGCGGGCGGTGCCGGCTCGTCGGTTTTTACTTTTTCCAGGAGTTGGGCATCGAGGTTCGGCAAGGGGGTATCGGGGATGGTGAAGCACAGGTAATGGATGCGCCTGCTTTGGGCGATATCGAGGTTTTCGTAGTGGGTGGTGATCTTCAATTCTTCTTTCAGGGGACCGGCGTGGATATCGGGGATGTCTTCATGGATGGCCAGGTTATACATTTCAGCAACCCATTTGGTGAATTGATAAAGAACGGGAGAATCGGTCTTTAGGTGGATACGGCCGCGTGGCTGGAGGATCTGCTGGTAGATGCGGATGAATTTAGGATGGGTGAGGCGCCGGGTGGCCCGGGATTTTCTCAATTGGGGATCGGGGAAGGTCAGCCAGATCCCGGCGACTTCATGGGGTGCGAAATAGTCCGGCAGTTTATCGATGTGGGTGCGGAGGAAGGCGGCGTTGGGGAGATGGTCGTCGAGGGAGTGTTTTGCGCCGACATAGATCCGGTTGCCTTTGATATCGACGCCGAGGAAATTGCGGTCGGGGTACATTTTGGCCAGGCCGACGGTGTATTCGCCTTTGCCGCAGGCGAGCTCGAGGGTGAGGGGGTGGGTATTTTTGAAGAAGGCCGCCCATTGGCCGGCCATTCCTTCGGGATATTGGAGGACGTTGGGAAAGGATTTGATGGCTTCGAAGCGGACGAGTTTCTTTTGACCCATAGGGGCAAAATTAATTAAAAACCCCGCCGTTTTCGGCGGGGCCTTAGACTGGTTTTCTGTAGAGGAAGGATTGCCCTTCGGGCGATCCGTTGTGGGGGAGGCTAAATCATGTACAGGCGGCGCTGGCGCGCCTTTCTTTTTTTGCCCCTCCTGCTCCGGCGAACAAGTTCGCCTCGCGATCGGGACAAAAAAAGGCCCCGCCGAAGGGCGGGGCCTGTACATGATCTGCTGTAGAGGAAGGATTCGAACCTCCACGGGGCAGTTAGCAGTAGCGCAATGTGCGGTGGTCAACCCCAGTCGGGCCCGATTTTGGTCGGGTCAGGCATTACACTATGTTTATCCCGGATCCCCACCCCCGAGACAAGGGGGCATGTCTGCCAAATTTCATCACTCCACATTCTTGCAATTCCGTGATTTGAAGTAAAATTAAAGAATTGGCTGAAATATTCGTGATTTTTGAACAAAAATTTTTTTATTTTCAATATTATTCAAATATTTACAACATATTATAGATAAATTTTAAAAACCCCTTTCAAGATGGCTGTTAAATTGAATCTCGACAAATTGGATCTACAGATTATCCACGAGATGATGGACAATGCGGAGATTTCTTATGCCGAATTGGGAAAGAAGCTATTTGTATCGGGAGGCACGATCCATGTACGGATCAAAAAGCTGCAGGAGCTATCGGTTGTTAAAGGTACCAAATTGCATGTAGACCTTAAACAACTTGGGTATGATGTCATTGCATTTGTCGGCATCTACCTGGAGAAGAGTTCGCTTTACGACAGTGTTGCGCGTGAGTTGCACAAGATGCCGGAGATTGTCCGGCTCAACTATACTACCGGCAATTACAGCATGTTTGCCGAAGTCGTGTGCAAGGACATCAACCAGCTCCGGTTTGTGCTGCATGATGAATTGCAAAAAATAAAAGGGATAGAGCGTACGGAAACTTTTATCAGCCTGGATGAGAATTTCAACCGAAATGTCCAGGTGTTTAAGGAGTGAAGGGGGCGGCGAAGACACGGGGCGGCGTGAAGACGGGGCGGGGAAGAGGCGGTTGCGGCGAGAAGACGGGGCGGCGAAGAGACGGCGGCGAGAAGACGGCCGGTTCAAACCCGGACGTTGAGGATGTCGCGCAGTGAATTTCCCAGCAGGTTGAAGGCCAGCACGAGCAGCATGATCGCCAGTCCGGGTGCGAGCGCCAGCATAGGGTTGTGCGTAATGATGAAATTATAATTTTCCTTGATCATCAGCCCCCAGCTGGGTTGCGGCGGCTGGACCCCCACTCCCAGAAAGCTCAACCCTGCTTCTATGACGATGGCGGAGGCAAAATTGGATGCGGCCACGACCCAAACAGGTCCCATCACATTGGGCAGGATATGGCGGAACAGGATCCGGGAATGCGAATAGCCCAGGGACCTGGCGGCTTCGACAAATTCGCGTTCCCGGATGGCCAGAACCTGTCCTCTCACGATCCGGGCTACGTTCACCCAGAGGGTCAGTCCGATCGCGATGAATACCTGCCAGAAGCCCTTTCCCAGTAAAAGCATGATCGCAAAGACCAGCAGTAAAGTGGGGATGCTCCAGATCACATTGATCAGCCAGAGGATGATCTCATCTACCCTCCCGCGGAAATAGCCCGCCAGCGCACCCAACGGGACGCCGACGCCAAGCGACAGCAGAACCGTCACCAGTCCTACCGCGAGGCTGACGCGGACGCCGATCAGCAGGCGGCTAAGGATATCGCGGCCGTATTTATCGGTGCCCAGCCAGAAGGTGATGGTCTTTGTCTGCCCAGGGGCGATGGCCGTCAGGGAGTAGGCCCTGCGTTCCTCCACATCTTCGTCTACGTATTTCTGGACGATCATACTGTCACCTTTCACGGTATAGCTATTGACCGGGATGTAGTCGTACCGGTCTTCGCGGCCGAAGAGAAGACGATGGAAAAAGCCCGGAGCGGCAGGCTGGCGTGGCTTGCGCAGGAGAAGGAAGCGCTGCCGGAAGCCCGGAGACCGGCCACCGATCTCTACGATGATCCGGTTGGCATCCGGTGAGCCGTCGGGCGCCAGGAAATAGGCGAAGATGGCGGTCAGGATGGAAAGGGAAATGACGATCAGGCCGAAGAGTGCTCCCTTGTTGCGTCGCAGGCGTTTTCCGATATGGCGGCTGTGGGTTGTCACTTGCTTATTTTTCTATCTTTCCAGTTGTAGCTGGAGAATTTACCCATCCAGCCGATGACGACAATATAAAGGATATGAAAAGGCTCGAGCAGCGGAAACCACCGCATCAGGGCCTGTTGGTCAAAAAAGCCGGCAACTGAGTAAACGAAGGGGAATTCCAGCATTGTTTTGGCCAGCAATCCGAGGATCAGCAGCAGGAGCCACCAACTATTCCAGCAGCCGGCCACCAGCAGGATAACAAACATCAAATTCACGAGGTAAACGAAGAGCAGGACGCGAAAGATGCGTTTATCGTCGTAGCGGTCGGCTTTGCTGGCCCAGCGGATACGTTGGTGAACAAAGGCTTTCCATGTTGTCGCGGGCTGAGTGGAGACGATCGTTTTGGGGCTTTTGAGAAAAAAGACCTTGTCGGGGTACTTATTATAGATCTTGTGCATCAGCAGCATGTCGTCGCCGGAGGGGATCGTGTCGATACCTTTGAAACCTTCTACCTCAAAGAAGGCACGTTTTTCATAGGCGAGGTTTGCGCCGTTGCACATCGAGTGGAATCTTTTGAAGACCGAAGCGCCGGTGATGCCTTGCAGGGTGATAAAGTCGAGGGTTTGAAAAACGGGCAAAAAACCGGGGGGGGCGGTGGTGATCCGGACGGGAGCGGCGATGAATTTGGCGCCTTTTTGTTCGTAGAAGGCGGCCAGCGTGCCCAGCCAGTCGGGGTGAAACCGGCAGTCTGCGTCGGTCGTGACGATGAGGTCACCGGTAGAGAGGCTGATGCCGGTCCGGATCGCGAGTTTCTTGTACGCATTCTGTGCATTGGCAAGATCCACCAGCCTGGTATAGATCAGGTTCATCCCGGGCAGTTGCAGGCCGGCGATAATCGCGTGCGTGGCATCGGTCGAATGGTCGTCGATGATGATGACCTGGTAGAGGGATTTGGAATAGGATTGCCGGGAAAGGCTTTCCAGGCATTGGGCGATGTTTGCCTCCTCATTTCGGACGGGGATCAGCACGGAGATAGGGGTGTGGCCTGAATGGGCGGAAGCTTCGAATTCGGGAATCGCCGTCCACGCCTTTCGGTAATAGTCGATCAGCAGCCCATAGGCAACGAAGAGGGAGCACCAGATAAGCGTGAAGAGTAAGGTCAACACCATGGTGGGAATGATCTGTGATGGGAATGATCCGTAAATATAGGGGAAAACGGCATGTGGCCGGACTAACCGGTGATCAGCGGCAGCAGGTCGGGCAGGAATTGGGAGCGCAGCAACTGGTGGCCGGTATCGAGGAGGATCAGGCGAGAGCGGCCGAAGCCCCCGTTGCTGAATTCTTTTTTTCCTGTTCGCCAACGAATGATGCGGTCATATTTTCCATAGACCAGACTGACGGGGATGTGGCGGCGCCGGAGGATACCGGGAAGCTTTTCGAGATGGGGCCTGAATTTGCGCATCGTCGTCCAGCGGGTATAGAGGTCATGCCGGACTGTTCGGTCGTCGATATGGTGGACCGCGAATTTGTAGATGCTTTGGTTGACGAGGTGCAGCGCGTGGCTAAGCCGCAACAGAAGGAACAGCCAGCCCGGCCGGCGCATGGTCCAGCGGAACAGGAGGTTGCCTGCGGCCGTGCGGGTCGCCACCCGGTACCAGCTGTTCACTTTAAGTCCGTCGGGAGCAAGGAGGACGAGTTTGTCGATCGATCCGGGGTGGTTTTCAGCGAGCTGCAAAACAATCCTGCCGCCCATGCTATAGCCGATCAGGCCCCACCGGGTTGTTGTGGGATCGGCGGCGGGACCGGGGGCGGAGTGTCGGGCTACGATCTCCTTCATGATCTCGTAGAGTTGGCGGGGGGTAAACAGGAGGCCTTCCTTCCAATCGGTCCGGCCGTGAAACGGAAGGTCGATGGCGATCAGGGAATGATCGGGGTCAAGGGCTTCGCCGATAAAGGAAAAGGAGTCGGCGGATTCGCCATAGCCGTGAAAGGCAAATAACAACCGGGATCCTGTTCCCCAGATGTAATAGTGGAGTTGTGAGGACTTGTAAGGGATAAGATGCCCGGCGGGAGGACTCATGAAGTCAATTTTACGGATTTTTGAGTAAATTATTCCCATGAAATGGCAATCGATCGGTATGACCTTGATATTCGGGTTGACAGGATGGTCCGCAGTGAAGGGGCAGCAAATCGATTTTCGCCGGTTCGTAAACGACGAAGATGCTGCGGAACTAAAAGCCGTTAAGCCGGCCGGAGATGGGTTCAGCCGTACTTATGAGTTGGTGCCGGTTCAGGTCTATGATCTGGATGCCGACAGCACCGCCTATGTGATGAGCCGGCAGATGGCGCTGCTATGTGCGGAGGGTCGGCTGAAGGACAACAAGCGTGAAGGGGTCTTCAGTTTTTATCTGACGGATAAGGAGGATCAAAATAAGCGATACAAGGTATGGGAGCAGACGTTTGCCAATGACAAGCTCAATGGCCAGTGGCGGACCTACACGCTGCGGGGTGGGCTCGTCCGGATCCAGACCTATAAGAACGACAGCCTGAATGGTGTCACCAGGACGTACTGGATCGATGGGAAGAGTATTATGGATGAGCGGGAATATTTCGACGGACGGGATAAATTCATCCAACGGACTTTTTTCAGGAACGGCAAGACTGAATCGGAGATGCCGTATGATAACGGCAAGCTTTCAGGTACGGTCAGGCGGTTCTATGAAACAGGCGTTCTCCAGGAAATGCAGCAGGTGCAGAACGGCGTGGCGGATGGGGTAAGGCGGCTGTATTATCCAAACGGCCAGTTATGGATCGACCAGGTCTTCAAGGCGGGCAGGAACTGGGAAATGAAGGGTAATTATTCCCAGGAAGGATTGCGCAGGAAGGCCGGCACGCTGCATAACGGGAACGGGACGATCATTTATTATAATGAGGACGGGACTGTCCGTGAGGTCAAGACCTTTGTGAATGGGGCGCCTGTGAGGGCGCCTGCAGGGGCACCTGCGGGGACGCCTGCGGGAACACCTGCGGGGACACTTTTGGGGGCGCCAAAATAAATTTTTGGAAAATCCCGGAAAATTGGAAAATCCAGCAAATTTGTCGTAGATTTATTTAGTTGTCTAACTAACCGTATGCCCAACAACCAATTCAAAAAGGGGGAACTGTACAGCTTTATAACCGGTAAGGCCAGCACGGCCATTGCCCGTAACTTGCAGAAGAAATTCGGGGCGGCGGGGTTAAAGATCACTATCGAGCAATGGAGTGTACTGTATCATCTGTGGAAAGAGGACGGCAAGAGCCAGCAGGAGCTTTGTATCGCTACTTTCCGCGATAAGCCGAGCATTACGCGGCTGGTCGACAACCTCGAGAAACAGCAGCTGGTCAAGCGGGTCCCGGCGGAGAATGACCGGCGGATCAACCTGATCTATTTGACGAAGCAGGCGCAGAAGTTACAGGAGGAGACGATGGCGCTGGCGGAAGCGACGCTGAATGAGGCTTTGGACGGGGTGCCGCCGGAGCGGATCGAGATCTGTAAAGAAGTGTTGCAGGTAGTTTATGATAATCTCAGGTAATGAAACGAATCTCCAAATAAAACTATTTTCTATGAGCTCGTCAACTGAAAAAGCGCAAGTCCTCAAAGGTGCCGAATGGCTGATCAGGGAAAGTTCGCCGTTCGAGACGTTTATTCCGGAAGATTATAATGAGGAGCAGCAAATGGTCAAGGATATGTGTGCTGCCTTCCTTGACACGGAAGTTTTGCCGGTTATCGACCGGATCGACAAACTGGAACCGGGGCTGATGCCTTCGCTGATCCGGAAAGCCGGCGATCAGGGTTTACTCGGTGCGGCCGTACCGGAGGAATATGGCGGTCTGGGGAAAGATTTTATCACGGCTACGCTGGTGAATGAAGGTTTGGGCGGCGGGTTCTCCTTCTCTGTGGGGGTCTCCGCCCATACCGGTATCGGAACGTTGCCCATCCTTTACTTCGGGACGCCTGAACAGAAAAAGAAATATATCCCCAGGCTCGCGACAGGGGAATGGAAGGGGTCTTACGGGCTGACGGAGCCCAATAGCGGCAGTGATGCGCTTGGCGCCAAAACGACCGCCACGTTATCGGCGGATGGCAAGTACTATCTGCTCAATGGCCAGAAATGCTGGATCACGAACGGCGGATTTGCCGACATCTATACGGTGTTTGCCAAGATAGACGGGGATAAGTTCTCGGCATTTATCGTCGAGCGGGGTTTTGAAGGTTTTACCCAGGGGCCGGAGGAGCACAAGATGGGGATCAAAGGGTCATCTACGGTGCAGCTGTATTTCCAGGACTGTAAGGTTCCGGTGGAGAATCTGCTGGGTGAGATCGGGAAGGGACACGTCATTGCATTCAATATTTTGAATATTGGCCGGCTCAAGCTATGTGCGGCCGCGCTGGGCGGCGCCAAGCGGGCGACTACTACCTCTATCCAATATGCGCGGACGAGGGAACAGTTCAAGACCCCGATCGCGAATTTCGGCGCGATCAAGCACAAGCTGGCGGAGATGGCGATCCGGATGTGGGCGGTGGAAAGCGCGCTATACCGGGCGTCCAAATGGATCGACGATCAGGAGGTCAGTCTGGTGGGTGCGGGCAAACCCTTCAATGAAGCCGTGCTTGGTGCGGCGGAGGAATATGCGATCGAATGTGCGATCCTGAAAGTTGCCGGAAGTGAAGTGCTGGACTTTGTGGTGGACGAGGGGGTACAGATCCATGGCGGGAATGGGTACAGCGACGAGTATATCATTTCAAAAGCTTACCGGGATAGCCGGATCAACCGGATCTATGAGGGTACCAATGAGATCAACCGGTTGTTGACGGTCGATATGGTGCTCAAGCGGGCTATGAAGGGAAGGCTGGATATCATGGCTCCGGCGCTTGCGGTCTCCAGGGAGCTGATGAGCATCCCCGATTTCGGCAACGGCGAGGACGGGCCTTTTGCAAAAGAACGAAAAGCGGTCCTCAATTTCAAGAAGGCGATCCTTTTGACGGCGGGCGCCGCGGTGCAAAAGTTGATGACGCGGCTCGAGAAGGAGCAGGAGCTGCTCATGCATATCGCGGATATGGCGATCGACACGTTCGTCGCCGAGAGTGCCCTGCTGCGGGCGTGGAAGCTGGCGGATCAGCGTGGGGAAGCGGCTGTCGCATTCGAACTGGATGTCATGCGGACTAACCTGTATGATGCCGCCGACCGGATCAACAAATCGGGAAAGGATGCTATCAATGCATTCGCCGAGGGTGATGAGCAGCGGATGATGCTGCTCGGGTTGAAACGGTTTACGAAGGTGGATGCGTTTAACAGCAAGGAAGCGCGGCGCAGGATTGCTGACAAGCTGATCGCCGATAACAAATATCCGCTTTAATGAATAGATGGCATTGGGTTCTGGTTTTGTGTTTGTCGGTGGCTCAGGTAGCGCGGGCGCAGGACAGTGTTTGGCTGGCCCGGACGACGGGACAGCTGCCTTTTATGGAATATGGCATCGGGGATGACCGGTTGGGCGGCGCCAAGATCGGCTATCTGGATTCGAATATCGTGGTGAGGATCGTGGATAGTTTTGGAACGGATTATAAAGTGCGATTATCCACCTATCACTCCGCTTACATTGCCAAGTCCAGCCTGGTGCTGATGGGCAAGGAGGCCAACCGGCCGGTGGCTCACAATCCTCATCTCAGCGGAAATATCAAAGTGTATGGCGACACGGCATCCGATTATGTGGCGATCAGCCTGGATGGCCGGTATCCGTATCGAAGTTTTCAACTGCTGGACCCTTCGCGGGTGGCGGTGGATATTTACGGGATCACCAGCAATACCAACTGGATCATCCAGTTGAAGTCGGCGAAGGAGGTCAAGAATACCTGGTATGAGCAGGTTGACGATGATGTCTTTCGCGTCTATGTCCAGTTGAAGCATGCGCAGCATTGGGGATACAGTCTGGGGTACGACACGACGGGAAAGAAGCTGGTGATGCGGGTTCGGCGACAGCCGCCGGTGCTGGATATCCGGAGGCTCCGGATCGCTATCGATGCCGGGCATGGCGGTGAAAATTTCGGGGCAAGGGGGGTTAATAGCGGCCTGCTGGAAAAAGACCTTACGATATTGATCGCCGGGCAGCTTCAGAAGACGCTAAAGGCGGCTGGCGTGAAGCATGTATTTATGACGCGGACGAAGGATACTTCGCTCAGCATGCCGGAAAGGATTGCGATGTTGAGGGCCTATGACCCGCAGCTCCTGGTCAGTATTCATCTCAATTCCGCCAGTTCGGATACGGTGCAGGGGACGAGCACGTATTACCGGTATATTGGTTTCAGGTCACTGAGTCTCGCGATCTACAACCGGATGCTGACGCTGGGGTTGAAGGAATTTGGGAATGTCGGCAATTTTAATTTCTCGCTCAATGGGCCGACGGACTATCCGAATGCGCTGGTGGAGGTCGCGTTCCTTAGCAATCCGGAGGATGAGAAGCGGATATTGAAACCGGCGTTCCGGAGGGCGGTGGCGCAGAAGATTTTTTTGGGCATTGTGGATTGGTTAAATCAAATTAAAGCGAGTCCATGAAAGGGTATTTGATGCAGGATCGCGAATGGGTTCCCGGGGAAGACCTGTTTATTGAAAGTGCTTCACCGGAGAATTCGTTTGGGGTTGTTTTCG
>DATJMG010000196.1:0-15684 GCA_035508835.1 Puia sp. | reverse complement strand
ACTATGGAATTGCAGGTTATTCGGCAGAAAATTTATGAGATCAGGGGGCAGAAGGTGATGCTGGATTTCGATCTCGCGGAGTTGTATGGGGTAGAGACTAAGGTTTTTAATCAAGCTGTTAAGCGGAATATTGACAGGTTTCCGGAGGATTTCATGTTTCAGTTGACGGAGGAGGAATGGAGGCGGTCACATTTTGTGACCGCATTAAAAATGACATCTGAAGTGACTGGTAGTCAATTAGATGAAAACTCATCACCATTTGTGATGAGTTCGGATGGGGATAGGCGGTCTCAAAATGTGACCGCCTCAGAAATGGGAAAGTTCCGGAACAAGAAGTATTTACCGTTTGCCTTTACCGAACATGGCGTATCGATGCTGGCGAGTGTGTTGCGGAGCGAGAAGGCGGTGCAGATGAGTATTGCGATCGTACGGGCTTTTATTGCACTTAAAGAGTATGCGGTTATGCGGGAAGGTCTTGAGCAGCAGATTCGGATAATCCTGGACCGGCTTGATGGACATGATGTTCAATTGAGCAGTATTTACTCGGCTATCGAAAATCTGCTGAATGAAAAAGCAGAGAAAAAGGCCGAGGAGCAGAAATGGATGGACAGGGAGCGAGTTGTCGAGGCAGATCGTTAGACGGCACCTGCCTTCGATCGGCTGGTAGCGGGCTCGCGGCGAATAATGGTCGTACTGCCGCTGATGAAGCTGAGGGGGTCCTGGTTAAGGACGGTTGCCATGGCTTCGTACAGTTCGGGCAGCTCGTGACGGAACTGCACCGGGCTTTCGAAGAATATCTCGGCGGCAACGGCCCAGAACTCGTGATAATTGGTTGCAGCATAGTCACCGAGGAGGTTTTTGGCGCCGTTTTGTTGCATGGAGGTGAAGATCGGGCGGGCCACCTTGGAGAAATCGGGGAACTCCTTTTTAAAATGGCGGTCTTCCTCGGTCTGGGTCACGAAATTAACATAAGCCAGCGCATGCGCCATTTCGTGGATACCCACGTTACAATTGGGGGTCTGATGGGAGATCCCCTTCATGAAATTGTCCCAGGATAGGTAGATGCCGGTTTGGTCCACATGACCCATAAAGGGCCGGGAGTAGAATCCATAATGATAATCATCCCGGAGGATGAAGATATCGTCGAAATAATTGAGTTTGAATTTTTCGAGCCCAAAAGTCAACTGTACGGCAACGGCGCTGACGAGGATGGGCATTTCGGCAGTCTCTTCCACTTCAATATACCGGAAATTCTTGGAATGCTGGAAAAGCCATGTACGGAACAAAAACTTTCGCTGCTCCTCGAGACCCAACCGGTTATAATAAGTCAGATGACGGGAGACAACAGAGTGATAGAAGGTCTCTCTTACAATAAATCGCTTAAACTGGTGCCTGTTGTAAAGGCGTTGAACAAGCAGCGTAACGGGGCGGTTCAGCACGAGAATACCCAATACCAATGAACAAATGATAACGATTTCCATAAGGTTCATTTTTTCCTTGTGAATTCGAGAATCGATCGCTACAACCGGTCTAACATTGGTCTTGGATACGGAACTATGGTCTTCAGAATTAGAGGGGAAAACCTAGCGGCGGGTTTAATCAAGAGGAATGAATCGTACGGATAAACCCCAAAATACTGAGAAATTCCGAAAATCAAAAGGAGTTGTTAAGATGTTTTAACGCAAAATTACAAATAATTGATAATCAATCCTGCAGGAACTACCCTTCTCCTGCATTTTTTGGCCTACCTTTGCCCACCATAAAAGAAATTTAGGCATGTATCGGACTCATACCTGCGGAGAACTAAGAAAAGATCAGATCGGTCAGTCTGTGACGCTGGCGGGCTGGGTACAAACCGTACGGAAATTCGGCAGCATCACGTTTGTCGACCTTCGTGACCGGTATGGGATTACGCAGCTGCTGTTCGGGGAAGATCTGAACAAGGAATTGGCGTTCAATCCGCCGGGGAGGGAGTTCGTGATCCAGGTAAAGGGGCAGGTGGCGGAGCGGGCCAGCAAGAACCCGCAGCTGCCGACAGGGGATATCGAGATCAAGGTCACCGGTTATACCGTCCTGAACAAGGCGGCCACTCCGCCATTCACCATCCAGGACGATACCGATGGCGGAGAGGATCTGCGGATGAAATACCGCTACCTGGACCTTCGGCGGCCGACGGTGCGGATGAACCTGGAATTGAGGTATGCGGTGAATCGGGCCGCCCGGGAGTATCTGCACCTCAACCAGTTCATGGACCTGGAAACGCCTTTCCTCATCAAGTCCACCCCGGAGGGGGCGCGGGACTTCGTCGTGCCTTCGCGGATGAACCCGGGTCAGTTCTATGCCCTGCCCCAATCGCCGCAAACCTTCAAGCAGCTGTTGATGGTGAGCGGGTATGACCGGTACTACCAGATCGTGAAATGTTTCAGGGATGAGGACCTGCGGGCGGACCGCCAGCCGGAATTCACGCAGATCGACTGTGAAATGAGCTTTGTGGAACAAGAAGACATTCTGAACATGTTCGAGGGCATGGTGAAGTATATCTTCAAATCGGTAAAGGGCATCGATTACCGCGAGAAGCTCGAACGCATGACCTGGGAGGAGGCGATGTGGAATTATGGTAACGACAAGCCGGATATCCGGTTCGGGATGAAGATCGCCAACCTCAAATCAGCGTTTACGCTGGGGGGTAAGCGGATTGCCGGCGGCGAGCTGATCGGCGGAGCGGGATTCGGGGTCTTCGACCATGCAGAAACGGTGCTGGCGATTGTCGTACCGGGCTGCAGCGAATATACCCGGAAGCAGACGGATGAGCTGACCGAATGGGTGAAACGGCCGCAGATCGGGATGCAGGGCCTCGTGTATATTAAATGTCATGCAGATGGAGCTTTCAAGAGCTCAGTAGATAAGTTCTATTCTGAAGACCGGCTGAGGGCCATTGCGGCGGCGGCGGGCGCCGTGCCGGGGGATCTGGTCCTGCTCCTGGCAGGGCGGGAAGAGCGGACGCGAAAGGCGATGAGCGAACTTCGGCTGGAAATGGGCAAGCGCCTCGGAATGCGAAAAGAAGATGAATTCAAGCTCTTGTGGGTGCTGGATTTTCCGCTTTTCGAGTATGCGGAGGAGGAGAATCGCTGGGTCGCCCGTCATCATCCGTTCACCGCGCCAAAACCGTCGGATATCGACGTCATGATCGAAAATAGCCCGCTGATCGAAGATCCGGAGAAATACCTCGAGCATCCCTACAATCATATCAAGGCAAATGCCTATGATATGGTCCTGAATGGAAATGAGCTCGGGGGCGGGTCGATCCGCATCTTTCAGCGGGAATTGCAGGAGAAGATGTTTGCGGCGCTGGGGATGAGCCCGGAGGAGGCGAACCATAAGTTCGGCTTTCTGCTGGGCGCTTTCGAGTATGGGGCGCCGCCGCATGGGGGTATTGCGTTTGGGCTTGACCGGATTTGCGCGATCCTGGGCGGGAGCGAGAGCATCCGGGATTTCATTGCGTTCCCGAAGAATAACAGCGGGCGGGATGTCATGCTGGATGCGCCGGGGACTATCGATGACCGGCAGCTAAAGGAACTGTCGATCCAAGTGAATATCGGGGGGGATGTCATATGAAAACGATGCTGAAGATCGCGTCGGTACTGACGTGGTTTAATCTGGTGTTCTGGGGCGCGTTGCTTGGCTTCGGGCTATTGGTCTGCCTGGTATCGGCGCAATTGCCCCTTCTGCTTTCGGTGGTGCTGATGACAGCTATCCCATTGAATTGTTTTGCAGCTCTCAAGCTGCATACGAGCATCCGGCATACCCATGTCCCGTTTAGTCATCAGACGCCGGCAGGGATCCGGTTTGTAGGATTGATGGCGCTATTTTTCGGGATCACTTTTATTTATTCCGGCATTTCGCTGCTTGCGGACCCTCAGCCGGGGGTGGAAATTTATAAACAAATGCTCGCCCAGATGCCAACGGCTGCGCCGCCGGGTGTCGCCGCGATGGGCCGGACCTTTATCCTGATCGGCGCAGTCGCCTGGGTGGTGCTGGGACTTCTGGTAGCCGTCAATGTCATCTTGAATCTCCGGTTGCTGCGATGGTATTATCTCGTCCACAAGAGTGACGCCTCATAACCGCCAGGTCCGGCGGTAGCGGATCCACCAGGCGCCGATCGCAGCGATGAGTATGCCGATAAAGCTGAAGATAAGGAGCAGGCGTTCTACAGGACCGAGATTGTTCCCTTTCCCATCGACCTTCCTGATACAATCCGTTATATAAGCATTGATCCCGGGGTATTGCGGGCTCAGCCGGCCGACCTTCTCGAACTGGTGGAGCGCATTCCGGTATTGGTGCGCTTCATAGTAGCCGAGGGCGTCGGCGAAGATCCGGGTCACGGGGCTGGGTTTAGGTTTGATCCCTGCGCTGTCGAGGTATTCGTCGAGGATGCTGACGGGGACTGCGAAGTTGAGTCCTGCGGCCAGGCCACCGGTATTTTCGAGGCTGCCAAACGTCGTCAGGCCGACCACCTCGCCTTTATCGTTGCAAACCGGGCCGCCGCTGCTGCCGTGGTTGATATTGGCATCCATCTGGATGAGCGGCCAGCCGCCGACGGACATCTTGATGGCGCTGATGATGCCGGTGGTAAGGGTAGGTTCGATGGCCGATTCCGAGGAGACGAAATCATTGTGTGTCACGGGGCCGGGGTATCCATAGACATACAGCTGCTGTCCGACCTGGGGCAGCTCCGGTGAGGCCAGGGTCAGCATCGGCATTTCCGCCGGCACCCGGATCTTCAGGATGGCGATATCCTTGCCGGGCATCGGCTGTCCTTTTACCACTACGGATGCGGGCGACTTGACCGTGTCGGAATGGCGGCTGCCGCTGTCGCTGCGGTAGACGACGTAGACATTCCTTCTCACGTCATAGAGGATCATGGAGAACAACCGGGAATATACGGAGGCATAAGTATTGTAGAGCACACTACGCTGCTGCTCGTTGAAATGCGTCGCCCAGGCATTTTCGAGGGCGGAAATACTCGCTTCGGTGATCTGGCGGAAGGCGGCAAGAATGAACTGGCGGCGGATAAAGCTCTCGTCGCGCTCGATGAGATGGCAGTTGGTTGCTACGTATCCGTCGCTGGTGATAAAGAAGCCGCTGCCGGAGGCCGTTATCTGTTCGGGTTGTTTGATATAGTCGAAGGTGGTCTGGAAATACCGTTCGGGCCGGTTGCTCATTTCCCCGAGGACCATGTCGAGCTTCTGTTCGGGTGTCACGCCGCCGCCGTGATCGAGGCGCTGGATAGAATCGAGCAGGGTATTGAAGGCCTTGTCGTCCATCTTCATGCTGTTGACGTAGACATTGGCGGTGTATTCCGTGCGGATCATGACGACGCCGGGGCGGTTCAACGCATAGTTACCAACAGCCGACAGGCGGGGGTCCTGAGCCATCGCCGGGCGGGCTGTCAGAGCCTGAAGCAAGGCAAGGAGCCAGGTGAAGCGACGAAGGGGAAGAATGCACGAAAATCTCATGTTTTGCGGCTTGACTTTAAAACACGAAAAAGGATAAGTTGTTGTACTATTGTCACTTAATAATTTGTTATGGACGCTTCCCGGGCCCCGCTGGCGGAGCGGTTAAGACCGCAAACGCTCGATCAGCTGGTCGGCCAGCAACATCTGACCGGCAAAGGTAGTGTATTGCGTACAGCCATCGAACACGGCAAACCGCCTTCGATGATCCTGTGGGGTCCTCCCGGCACGGGGAAAACGACGATCGCGGGCATCATTGCCCACTCGCTGAATGTGCCGTTCTATACCCTCAGCGCCATTTCCTCCGGTGTCAAGGAAGTGCGGGAAGTGATCGCCGAAGCCCGGGATGCAGCAAGGGCCATCCTGTTCATCGATGAGATCCACCGGTTCAACAAGGGGCAGCAGGATGCATTGCTGGGTGCGGTGGAGAAGGGCATCGTGACGCTGATCGGCGCTACTACGGAAAATCCTTCTTTCGAGGTCAATAGCGCTTTGTTAAGCCGGTGCCAGGTTTATGTCCTGAAGCCGCTTACCGAAGAAGACCTGCTCCAACTGCTCCATTCCGCATTCCTTCACGATGCCTGGCTCCGGGATTCGGGGATTGAGTTAAAGGAAACATCGGCATTGATCAATATTTCGGATGGTGATGCCCGGAAGCTGCTCAACCTGCTCGAAGTGGTTGGCGACGCGCTTGGCAAAGGAGGCGTGATCACCGATGAGGCGGTCATGGAGATTGCACAGCAGCGCGTCGCGCTGTACGACAAGAAAGGCGAACAACATTATGACATCATCTCGGCCTTTATCAAGTGTATCCGGGGGAGTGACCCCAATGCTGCCGTGTATTGGCTGGCAAGGATGATAGAGGGCGGAGAGGATGTCAAGTTCATTGCGCGGCGAATGCTGATCCTCGCCAGCGAGGATATCGGTAATGCCAATCCGAATGCGTTATTGCTGGCCAATGCCTGTTTCGACGCCGTCAACAAGATCGGCTATCCGGAAGCTAATTTGATCCTGTCTCAGTGCGCCATCTATCTGGCGACCTCGCCAAAGAGCAATTCGGCCACGACGGCGATCGGTGCGGCGCAGGCCGCCGTCCGGGAGCATGGGGATCTGCCGGTCCCGCTGCATATCCGTAATGCGCCAACGAGGCTGATGAAGAACCTGGATTATGGGAAGGGGTATCAATATAGTCATTCGTATGAAGGAAATTTTTCATTACAAGAATACCTGCCAAAGGAGATTGCGGGCACGACGTTCTATGATCCGGGGAAGAATGTGCGGGAGGAAGAGCTCCGCAAGTTTCTAAAATCGTTATGGGGGGACAAATATGGATATTAAGAATCCGGGACCGGAGGGGCGTGGCCGGGGGGTTGATTGGGTCTGCAAACATTTTACCGGGTTAACAACGGATGAGTTGTATCCTATCCTTCGGTTACGCAGCGAGGTTTTTGTGGTCGAGCAAAACTGTGTGTACCTCGATATGGATAATAAGGATCTTGTTTGCCACCATCTCATGGGTTGGAAGGGAAAACAGCTGCTGGGATATTCACGAATCGTACCGCCGGGAATTTCCTATGTGGAATCTTCGATCGGCCGGATCGTAAGTTCACCTGCCGCGAGGGGCATGGGTATCGGCCGGGAACTGCTTGTACAGAGCATTCGATCGCTCTATCGGCTTCATGGTAAAAGAGATATACGTATCGGCGCGCAATATTATCTCAAGAAATTTTACGAATCTCACGGTTTCGTCCAAACGGGGGAAATATATTCCGAAGATGGGATTGATCACATTGAAATGCTGCTAGCGGTAATTCATATATAACTCATTAAGTAGTATTCCTTAATTGGGAATTCTGTCTCTAAAATAGTCGCCTCCGGATACACAATTATTCGTTAATAATTCGTTTCTTGTATGCAGCTCCTTTTTCATTTTCAACTGAAGAAGCAGCCATCCAAACCATCGGAAAACTAAATCTAATATCAATGAAACATTGTTTACACTCCTTGTTATGGAAGTGTTTGTGTGTATCAGCCATTACCCTATGTATTGTTTCTCCCGCATTCGCCCAGGAAGAGGCCAGGAATACGACGGAATTTGGCTTTACGACCGGTCCTATGGCAGCGTTGACCGATATCGGCGGTCATGCCGGTCAGGGCACGACTTTTCTCAAAGACTACAATATGAATACGACCAAGCTGTCGTTTGGAGCGTATTTTGCCGCTTACCCTGCGCAGTGGCTCGGTTTCCGGTTCTCCGCAACCTATGGTAATGTCGGCGACTGCGATTGTACGATCAAGGAGAAAGGCGGTGATGAAGATACCCGTTTTAGCCGCA
Organism: Puia sp.; assembly: GCA_035508835.1. Lineage (GTDB taxonomy): Bacteria > Bacteroidota > Bacteroidia > Chitinophagales > Chitinophagaceae > Puia. The sequence continues at coordinate 7,836 of DATJMG010000196.1, read as the reverse complement.
ATCTTGATTTTCGCACGGTGATATTGGAAGGTACGGTGATGGCCGAAGTTTATCCCACAACTTTCCTGGAGGATGATCCCGAAGATGTGCAGGGGCGGCTGCGCCCATATGGGTTGATCGGCCTGGGGATGTATCACTTTAACCCGCAGGGCAGTCTGCAGCAGGGAGGCAATGAATATTGGTATGACCTGCGGCCGCTCCATACGGAAGGCGAGGGATGGGTTCCCGGAAGCAAGGAGTATTCGCTTAACCAGGTCAATATTCCGATGGGCTTTGGCGTCAAATATTTTCTTAGCGAAGATGTAAATATCTCTGCCGAGCTCATTTACCGGAAACTGTTCACGGACTACCTGGATGATGTGCATGCGACCTATATCGATCCGTCGTTGTTCTACCAGCACCTTTCTTCATCACAGGCTGCGCTGGCGGTAGCGCTTTCGAATAAAGCCGCCAGCGGTTACAATACGCCGGGTTATGAACCAGGTGACAAGCGTGGTACGCCGGGGAATAATGATGCCTATTTCACCCTCGGGTTCAAGATAGGTATCCGGTTGACCGGTGGACAGCGGGAGCGGTGGTATAATTCGACGCACTGTCCGTTGTTGCGATTTTAAAGTTGAAGTTTTTAGTTGTTATTATAGTTGTTGATCGTACCTTTTAGTTGATCCGTACCCTATTTTTTAATTGATTGAAAAATCAATGTGCCTATGATGCATCCTGTAGACCCTAAGAAAACTAAATTATCTGCGAACCTGAAAGGCGGCGTAATGGCCCTCAGTCTGGCGCTGTTTCTGCAATGTTCCGCCCATGCCGCTTTCGCAATTTCCGGCGGCACGACCAGTCCCACTCCCGATACGGGTTCCGGTACCATCCACAGTATCCAGGTGAGCAAAGCTCAATCCAGCAAGAAGCATAAGATCCGGTTGTATCCGGATGCCCGCCAGCAGGTGCTTTTCTTTTCCGCGAATGGAGAAGACGGGAAAGTGTATCAATTATATTTATTCGATATGGATGGGCGGCTGGTGAACCAGGCGCAGATCCGAAACAAAGAAACTACGGTGCTTACGACGATTTCCGAAGGCAATTATCTGTTCGAGGTCTTTACCGATGACGAGCGGATCGAGAACGGGCAGCTGACGGTGCGTTGAGGCGCTTTAACTTAAAACCAATAAGCCGGCAGGGAAATTGGTAAAATCCGAATATCCGAGGTTAGTAAAACCTGATCCGTTCCCTATTTAGGTACCCTTTACTGAAAAGATTTTATTAATCACTTCCTGCCCCTGGCTTATTGGCTAATTGGCGGCCCCTTCGGGGCCGCTTTTATTTTGGACACGGCAGTCATTTCAGGAAGATCTCCGCCGCTTCCGCCCAGTTGTCGATCCGGTCGTAGCCGGTGACTTCGAGATTATGGGCGGCGGTGAAAAGATAGGGTTTGCCCTTGAACCCTTTGAGGTTCTTGAGATGGTCGTCGATCATATAGTCGCCGAATACGAGATCCTTGCTACCGCAAAGGGCTACCTGCTTCCAGGTCAGGAAGGGAAAATGATCTTCCAGCCATTCGAGTTTGTCCTTGAGGGAATTGGGGAATTCGGTGGCGGCGGAGACGATGAAAACTTCATAGCGGTTGTTGAGCTCGCGCAACACCTCGATACTGTCTTTCATGACGGGGAGATGCCGGAAGAAGCCGGGGGAGCGAAGCCGGTCCATGACCATATCCTGGTGCTCATCGGGAAATCCTTTCACCCAGGAGCCGACCAACATTTTCTTATAATCGACGTCGCCGCCGTGTTCCTGCTTATACCATTCGATCATAGCGCCCATCGGGTCGGCGATGACCTCGTCCATGTCAATGATGATGCGTTCCATCGTCTGCCGGGGTGTGATCTCGGTCATTATTTTAATTCAGGTTTTAAGAACCGGGCTGTAAAACTTTCCTTATTGCCGATCAACTCTTCGGGTGTCCCCTCAAAAAGGACCCTGCCGCCGCCGTCGCCGCCTTCCGGACCCAGGTCAATGAGATGATCGGCTACCTTGATCACATCGAGGTTGTGCTCGATCACCAGCACGGTATTGCCGCGGTCGACCAGCTTATCCAGCACTTCCACGAGGTGGCGGATGTCTTCAAAGTGAAGGCCGGTGGTCGGCTCGTCGAGGATATAGAATGTTTTTCCGGTGTCTTTTTTGCTTAGCTCCGTACCTAATTTTACCCGCTGGGCTTCACCGCCGCTAAGGGTAACGGCCGACTGGCCGAGAGTGATATACCCCAAACCGACCTCCTGCAGCACCTTGATCTTCCTATAGAGATAAGGCACGTTCTGGAAGAACTCTACAGCTTCATCCACGGTCATGTCGAGCACGTCCGAAATGGATCTGCCCTTATAGCGGATCTCAAGGGTCTCCCGGTTATAGCGCCGGCCATTGCATTTTTCACAGTGAACATAGACATCGGGAAGGAAGTTCATTTCGATCACGCGCATGCCGCCGCCTTCACAGACGTCGCAGCGGCCGCTCTTGACATTGAAGGAGAAGCGGCCCGCATTGTATCCCCTGATCTTTGCCTCGGGCACGGATGCGAAAAGCGTGCGGATATCGGTAAAGAAGCCGCAATAGGTGGCCGGGTTGCTTCGGGGGGTTCGGCCGATCGGCGACTGGTCGATCTCGATCACTTTATCAATATGGTCCAGCCCCTTGACGCTCTTATATTCGAGCGGCGTCATCCGGGAATTGTAGGCATGTTTGCTGAGGATCGGGTACAGGGTCTCGTTGATGAGCGTGGATTTTCCGCTGCCGCTGACGCCGGTGACGACGATGAGCTTACCCAGGGGAAATTTGACGTCCACATTCCGGAGGTTATTCCCTTTCGCGCCCTTTAGTTCGAGGAACTTGCCGTTGCCTTTTCTCCGTTGTCCGGGGACGGCGATCTTTCGGTGGCCATTGAGATAGGAAGAGGTGAGGGTGTCGAGCTCCAGCAAGGCGGGCGGCCGTCCCTGTGCAACGATCCTGCCACCGTGGAGGCCGGCTTTTGGCCCGATGTCAACCAAATAATCCGCTGCCAGCATAATGTCCCTGTCGTGCTCTACGACGAGGACGCTGTTGCCGATATCGCGAAGGTTCTTCAGCGCATGGATGAGCCGCTGGTTATCGCGCTGATGAAGACCGATACTGGGCTCGTCGAGGATATAGGTGATCCCCTGAAGCTGCGAGCCGATCTGGGTGGCCAGGCGGATACGCTGCGATTCGCCGCCGCTAAGCGTTCGGGAGGCGCGATCCAGGGTGAGGTAGGTGAGCCCGACGTCCAGCAGGAACCGGAGGCGTTCCCGGATCTCCTTGAGGATATCCTTGGCGATGACGTTCTGCCTGGCGCTCAACTTTTTTTCAACCCCCGAGAACCATTCGGCGAGCCGGTTAAGGTTCATCGCGCTGAGCTCGGCAATGTTCTTCTCTCCCACCCTGAACCAGAGGCTCTCCTTCCGCAGGCGGGTCCCGCCGCAGGTCTCGCAGGTAGTCAGCTGCATGAACTGCTCCGCCCACTCGCGGAAAGAATCGGAGGTGCTCCCGGAAAACCAGCGGCGGAGGGTATTGACGAGGCCTTCATATTCTTCGGTGTACATCTGTCCAATGCCGCCGGCCGCCTCAAATTCAACGTCCAGGCTGCTATCGCCGGTCTCGTTGCCATAGAGGACGAGGTTGAGCGCCTTCCGGGGCATTTCGTCAACAGGCGTATCGAGGCTGAACTTGTTCTTTTTCGCCAATTGCTGTACTTGCCGGAACATATAGGCTTCCCGTTCTCCGCCGAGGGGGATGATGGCGCCTTCGTTGATGCTCTTCGACCGGTCGGGGATGATGGCTTCCAGGCTGATCTGATAAACCGCGCCCAGGCCTTTACAGGTCGGACAGGCGCCATAAGGTGAATTAAAGGAAAAGCTGTTCGGAGAAGGCTCTTCATAACTGATCCCGGTGTCTTCGCACATGAGCTGTTTGCTGTATTGCAGAAGGCGGTTGTCGTCATTGAGCAGGATGAAGAGAAGGTTCTTGCCCAGGTGAAGAGCCTTTTGGACGCTGGAGCTCAGCCGGGTCTTCATATCGTCGGTGACCGCCAGCCGGTCGATGACCACTTCGATGTCGTGGATCTTGTAGCGGTCAACCTGCATTTTGGGCACGAGGTCCTTAATCTCCCCGTCGACGCGGACCTTGAGGTAGCCTTTCTTCCGGATATCTTCGAACAATTCCCGATAGTGACCTTTCCTGCCGCGGACCAGCGGCGAAAGGATGGAGATCTTTTTGTTCCTAAACTTCTTAAACACGTTGTCGACGATCTCTTCCTCGCTGAATTTGACCATCTTCTTGCCGGTATTGTAGGAGTGGGCCTCACCGATCCGGGCATAGAGGAGGCGGAGGAAGTCATAGATCTCGGTAACCGTTCCGACGGTACTGCGGGGATTTTTGTTAGTTGTTTTCTGTTCGATCGAAATAACGGGGCTCAGGCCGGTTATCTTGTCCACATCCGGTCTTTCCATATCGCCGATGAACTGGCGGGCATAGGCTCCAAAACTTTCCATATACCGGCGCTGGCCTTCCGCATAAATGGTATCGAAGGCGAGGGAGGATTTCCCGCTGCCGCTGATCCCGGTGATGACCACCAGTTGGTTCTTCGGGATGCGGATGTCGATGTTCTTCAGATTGTGTACCCGGGCGCCGGATACGTCTATTGCTTCTTCTTCCTGGTGAAATCCTGTGTCGGTTTTGCTGATGCCCATAATGCTAAGGTAAGAACAACAAACGGAACGGGCACATAGTTTTACTAAAAAAATTGGCCGGAGCCAAGGCCCCGGCCTACGAATAGTGCAAGGTTTAAATGATTATGGACGAACTAGTTATGTAGCGTAATAGTCGGGACCTGGGTGACCTTGGTGGAATCTACAACGATATTGCTGATCGTGGTATCCTGGTAGCCGTTATATCCTTTAAACGTAAGAGAATACGTTCCGGTTGGCACGTTGCGGAATTCATATTGACCGCTCCAGAACGGTATCGCATAGAGCGTGTCGGTTCCCTGGATGGCTTCCACCAAAGCGCCGGCGCCATGCGGCAGGACGGTACCTTCGATCTTCGCCATCACCTGGTCATTGAAGACGACGATGTACGGGCTAAGGTAAAAGGTGCCGCTCCAGTAAAAGATCGAGCGGTTGAGGTTGAAATCCAGCCAGAGCTCCAGTTGGTTGTTGGTTACATCGGCTACGTTGGTCCGGCTCACATTGATAGTGAAATATGGGCTCGGACCAAATAGATCCAGCGGATATTCAGCCGTGCTGTCGATATATACGGCGTTGCCGGTGCCGCCGATGAGGATGCGGATCTTAAGGATCTTTCCGGTTGTAATGAGGCTTGAGGACAGCAGGGTATCGGTGCCGTTTCGCAAAGCCAGCAGGTTATACACTCCGGGAGTGATGCTGAGCGTGTCCCAGATAACGGATTTATTGGAAGGACCACGGCCCACGCCGCACCAATTGTCATTCCACTGATCCGGGTTGTCGGGTGAGTTTTGTGTTGTGGCGGTGTCCACTTCCACGGCAACCTGCTGGATATTGATCAGCACGCTGTCATATTGGACGGGAGCGTCCGTCATATAAACAGAGAGCTGGGATTCTCCTTTTGGAATGTTGGGGTTGGAATTGGATGAATTGTTCTTGTTGCACGCAACGATGGATAGTACTGCTGTCAAGCCGACAATGGCTGTCAGCCAGGCGCTCTTTGTTTTCATGTTGTGAAGGTTTTAGGTATAGATACTACATCAGGTATAGATACTGCATCGTCCGATGGTTAGTTGCCAAAAACCGTTCCAAAATGGCGTTATTGATCCGTTAATCGGGGATCAGTTGAGGTACTTTTTGAGGATGGCGTTGATCACTTCTATGCGGAAAGGCTTGGAAATGAAGCTGTTCGTGCCTGGCTGAAGGCATATTAACAGGCTCATCTCCGACGACCGGGATGGGGGTGCCGGCAGCAAACGGCTCAAACTGATTTCCGGATGCGGTGGCGGATGCCCCAGCGATGTTCTGGTCGAAGATCGAGACAAGAACTCCGAATCAACTAATTTATTATGAGGATGTTGAACAAAAACACAAAAATGAAATTTGGTAATATGAACAACGCGGCCTTATCTTTGCGCCAGTTCTTACAACATCTCTTATCAAGAAAGGCTGAGGGAAATGGCCCGTAGAAGCCTTGACAACCTGCGTTCACCTGCGCCGCTCACTTGCGTCGCCAAGGGGAAAGTAAGGTGCCAACTCCATCCCGAGGAAGATCGGGACAGATAAGTCAGATATTAGCTTGACGATATCGATACAACATATTGAGAGCTCTTCTGACAGATCGGAAGAGCTTTTTTATTTTGCTCATCTCTTGATAAGTGATGTCGCTGAATCGCCAGTTTAACCTTTAAAATTTGTTTGACATGCAAGCGACAACACAACTCATTCACAGTATTCCGGTGGACCCGTTGACCGGCGCCATTTCGGTGCCTATTTATCAGACGTCGACGTTTGTTCAGGAGGCGCCGGGGGTAAATAAAGGTTTCGACTATGCGCGGACCGGCAATCCAACGCGGGCTACGCTCGAGAACCTGGCGGCGCAATTGGAGGGTGGAAGCACGGGCGTGGCTTTCGGAAGCGGTCTGGCGGCGATCGATGCCGTGCTGAAGCTGCTGGAGACCGGCGACGAGGTCGTGGCGGTGGATGACATCTATGGCGGTGCTTTCCGGCTTTTCGAGCAGGTATACAAGAAATTCGGGATCACGGTGCGGTATGTGGATACGTCGAATGTCCTGTCGATCCTGGATGCGCTGACGCCAAAGACCCGGCTGATCTGGATCGAGACCCCGACGAACCCGACGCTGAAAATATCGGATATCCGGGCGATTGCGGCATTGGCGCATGCGCATGGCTGCCGGTTGTGTGTGGACAATACGTTCGCATCGCCGGCTTTACAGAAGCCATTGGCATTGGGAGCGGATATCGTCGTGCATTCAGGGACAAAATATCTTGGCGGCCATAGCGACCTGATCGCAGGGCTGGTGGTTACGGCCGATCCGGAGCTGGGGCAGCGGGTGAAGTTCCTGCAAAACGCCTGTGGTGCGATACTCGGGCCCTTCGACAGCTGGCTGTTGATCCGCGGCATCGAGACCTTGCATTTGCGGGTACGGCAGCATTGCACCAGCGCGCTGGCGATCGCGGAGTTTCTCGCGGGTCATCCGGCAGTGGATCGCGTGTATTATCCGGGGCTGGTTTCCCATCCGGGTCATGCGGTGGCGGCGTCCCAGTCGAAGGGTTTTGGGGGAATTGTGAGCTTCTCGCTGAAGATCGATACGACGGAAGCAGCGACGGCTTTTGTGACCTCGACGAAACTGTTCAAGCTGGCAGAGAGTTTGGGGGGGATCAAGAGCCTGGTATCGCACCCTGCGCAGATGACGCACAAGACCATTCCGGCTGAGCGGCGGCGTTCTTCGGGTGTGGCGGATAGCCTGATCCGGTTGTCGGCGGGCTTGGAAGATGCGGAGGATCTGGTGGCCGATCTGAAGCAGGCGTTGGATGCGGTGGTTATCAAAACAGAAAATCATATTCAAGTAGCATAATGGAAACACACAAGCAGCTTACTATCGGGTTATTTGGTTTTGGGGTGGTCGGGGAAGGATTGTATAAGGTCTTGCAGCAGACGCCGTCGCTGAAGGCTACGATCAAAAAAGTTTGTATCAAACATGCCGGCAAGAAGCGGGAGGCGCCGCCGGAGTTATTTACCACGGACCGGGAGATCATTTTGACCGATCCGGAGATCAATGTG
>DATJMG010000195.1:0-25631 GCA_035508835.1 Puia sp. | reverse complement strand
GGAGCTTTCGCGGCCGGAAGATGTGATCTATGAGGCTATTGGTCACTGTTATGACAAGCAGGACAACTATGCGCAGGCGAGGTTCTATTACCGCAAGGCATCGCACCTGACCCCGGACGACAGCAAGCTGTATTATAAGCTGGCCTGTACCTATATCAATGAGGGCCAGTGGAATCAGGCTGTCCGGCAGCTGGAAACGGCGATGCGGATCCATTCCATGCAGCCGGAATACAACCTTGCCATGGGTGAATGCAAGATGCAGCTCGGTGAGTTCAAGGAGGCGATCCAGTATTTTTCGAACGTGGTACGGATCAGGCCGCGAAATATTTCGAGCTGGGAGGCGCTCATCCGTTGTCTTTATAACGCCGAATTCTTTGACGAAGCCCTCGGGCAGGTCGACGCGGCGATCCGGCTCACGAGCGGCAAGCCCATCTTCCTCTTCTATCTGGCGGCGATCCAGTTTGCGCTCGGCCGGACGAGAGAGGGGCTGGTCCAGTTGGAGAATGCGATGTCGAAAGCGCCGCGGCTGCTGAAGAAGCTGATTGAGCTCAATCCGGCAATCCTGCAATATCAACCGGTAGTAGATATTGTGGCCAGGTACAAAAAGAACAAATCCATCTAAGGGCCGGGGTTATCGAGTTTTTCCTACATTTGCGCCATGAACTTTAAACTGTCGCAGATGCCCGACAGGCTGGTCAAGCCTCGTCAGCATGGAATTACAATGGTCATGGACAAGGGGTTGAGCGTAGAGGAGGCAAAGAATTTCTTAAGTGTGGCGCAGGACCATGTGGATATTGTGAAGATAGGTTTTGGCACTTCCTACGTCACCCCGAACCTCCGCGGGAAGATCGAGGTGTACCAATCGTATGGACTTCCGGTGTATTTCGGCGGCACGTTGTTCGAGGCGTTCCTGATCCGTAATCAATTCGATGACTATGTAGCGCTCCTCCGGGACTATGGGATAAATTATATCGAGGTCAGCGATGGTTCCATTACGATCCCCCATGCCGAGAAATGCGGATATATCGAGAAACTGACCCGGCATGGAGTGGTATTAAGTGAAGTCGGCAGCAAGGATGCCGCGCATATCATTCCTCCCTACAAATGGATCGAGCTGATGTCGGCAGAGTTGAGTGCAGGCGCCGCTTATGTCATCGCGGAAGCGCGCGAAGCGGGGAATGTCGGTATCTATCGGGGGAGCGGGGAGGTCCGGGAGGGTCTGGTGCAGGAGATCCTGACTCAGATCCCGGCCGAGAAGATACTTTGGGAGGCGCCGCAAAAGGCGCAGCAGCTGTATTTTATCGAGCTGATCGGCTGCAATGTCAACCTGGGGAATATCGCACCGTCGGAGGTGATCGCGATGGAAGCGATGCGGGTTGGGCTGCGCGGCGATACCTTCCATCTGTTCCTTGAAAAATAGCATGAGACGTTATGGGTTGATAGGGTACCCGTTGTCGCATTCTTTCTCGCAGCGATATTTTACGGACAAGTTCCGGCGGGAAGGGATAAAGGATTGCATTTATTCCAATTATCCGATCTCGGGGATCGGGGAGCTTTCTGCTGTGCTTTCGGATGCGGAGCTTTGCGGGCTCAATGTTACCATCCCTTATAAGCAACAAGTCATTCCTTTTCTCAATGAGTTGAGTCCCGTGGTGGAGGAGATCGGGGCCTGCAATTGCGTTCGTATTGCCGGCGGCGGACTGGCGGGGCACAATACCGATGTTGTGGGTTTCGAGCGATCATTGGTCCGGCAGTTAAAGTCCTATCACCGCGAGGCGTTGGTGCTGGGTACGGGCGGAGCTTCCAGGGCGGTGGGGTATGTGCTTCGGAAGCTGGGGATCGGCTATCGGATGGTGACGCGGCGTCCCCGCCCGGATACGGCGGACCTGGGGTATGAGCAGGTCGACGCGCCGGTGCTGGCGAAGGCGACCCTGGTTGTAAATACAACGCCGGTCGGGATGTATCCTCACGTGGACGAGTGTCCGCCGCTGCCCTATGAGGCGTTGACTTCCCGGCATTATTTATATGATCTTGTGTATAATCCGGAGCGGACGTTGTTTTTGCAGCGCGGAGCGGCGCAGGGTGCGGCGGTGGAGAACGGGTACGAGATGCTGATCATGCAGGCAGAGGAGAGTTGGCGGATATGGAATGAGTGACTGCGCGTGAGGGGGAGGGGTTGAGGGAAAGCGGGTTTGAAGGCCGGTCGGCAGGTGCGTGGGTATTGGGTCAGGCCAGCAGTTTGGTGCAGACTTCTTTGGGGACGGAGACGATCTTTTTTGCGGTATAGTCATAGCAGATCATGGCGGTCCGGGCGAAAGCGACGGACTGCATTTTTTCTTCGGCTTTTTTTTCCAGCTTATAGTATAGTTCGAATCCCACGCGGGAAAATTCCGCTGCGGCTACGGAGGCCCAGATGGTGTCGCCATAGAAGATCTCGCTTTTGAATTCGATGACCACATCGGTCATGATAAGGCCGACGCCAGCGAGGTCGAGCTCCTTATAACCGTGATGGCGAAGGAACTGGACGCGGATCTCGTGGATGAGGGAGAGGATCGAGTCATTGCCGACGTGGCCGGCGTAGTTCAGGTCAGTAATGCGAACGGGGATACCCACGGTAAAGGTGAAGCGTTCGGGTAGAACCAGTCGGGCTTTTGGCATATGCAACGGTTATATGGTTTGCCTCAAGAAAGCCACCAGTTGGCCGGCGGCCTTGCGGCGGTGGCTGTAAAGATTTTTCTCTTGCAGGGACAGTTGTGCGAAGCTACGGGTTTCTCCGTCAGGAACGAAGACGGGGTCATAGCCGAAGCCGTTTTCGCCAACGGGAGCAGTGAGGATGCGGCCTTCGCAGGTCCCTTCGAAGAGATATTGGCGGTCATTCCAGATGAGGGAGATAACGGTTCTCAATCGGGCGCGGCGGTCGGGGTGGGCTTCGAGGCGATGAAGGAGGAGGGCGATGTTGTCCTTGTCGGAGCGGTGGGCGCCGGCGTAGCAGGCGCTGTTGACGCCCGGTTCGCCCTTCAGGGCGCGGACTTCCAGGCCGCTGTCTTCGCTGAAGCAGTTTTTTCCCGTGAGCCGGTGGATGGTCGCGGATTTTTCCAGGGCGTTTGCTTCGAGGGTGTCGTGGGGTTCGGGGATATCGATGTCGATGCCGGCTTCGCGGAGGGTGATAATGTGCAGATCCTGCCCGACAGCGGCCTGGATCTCCCGGATCTTGTGGGTGTTGTTGGTGGCAAAGATGAGGGTGGGCGTGGGGATGATGGCGGGTGAGAGGGTCATAGGTCAAAGATTGTTTTGAGGCATACCCAGAGTTTGCTTTTCAGCAGCTTGCTTTCTTCGGTGTTGGGCACGAGCTGGTCGATGCCGGGTGCGGTGAGATAGGTGCAGCCGTCGTATTCCTGTGGCCTGAAGGCGGGGAAATTGATAGGCAGTCGGATGGCGGTGGGTTCGAGACCGAACAGGAGGATGATCTTTGGGTGAAGCTGTTCTTTGACGGCGGAGATGTTCGTTTCAGTTGCGGCGTTGTTAACGATGGCGACATCGGTGAGGGCCAGGCGGCAGGCTTCGAGGATTTTTATCAGGAAGGTCAGCTGGTCGTCGGGGAGGAACTCGCTGGCCGGGGCGTTCACCAGGATGGTGATGTGGCGGCGGTTGCTGCCATGGGATTTGAGAGGGTAGGGGCGAGCGGCGGGGGGTAAGGAAAGTACCCTGTCACCGTACAAATCTGCGACTACAAATTCCGGCAGTTGGATATCATTAAGGCCCATGCTTTTGTTTGATTCGGTTAGACGGCTGGTGGAATTCGGATACAGATCCGGATTTGCAAACTAACAATTGTTAGTTTGCATTTTGCCGGGACAAAGATTGTTTGTTTCTTTGTGCCTACAAAATTTATAGTCATTATGATTGCCGCCCTTGATATACAAGTGACAAAAACGGCCAGGAGCAGGTTAAGCGAGATCGATTTCGACAATCTTCCGTTCGGGAAACATTTTACGGATCACATGCTGGAGGTGGATTATAAGGATGGGGAGTGGAAGAAAGCAGCGATCCGGCCTTTTCAGCACCTGAGTGTGTCGCCGGCGTTGGCGGCGATCCATTATGGGCAGGCGATATTTGAAGGGATCAAGGCTTATAAGGACCGGGAGGGGCATCCGTTCATTTTTCGGCCTTTCGACAATTTCCGAAGGTTCAATATTTCGGCGGAGCGGATGAATATGCCGGTCGTACCGGAGGAGGTCTTTATTGAAGGGATGCGGCGGCTGGTGGAGATAGATAAGGAATGGATCCCGATGAAGAGCGATTTCTCCCTGTATATCCGGCCGTTCATGTTCGCTACGGATGAGGTAATCGGGGTAAAATCGTCCGACACGTATAAGTTTATGATCCTGTTGAGTCCCACAGGACCGTATTATTCTTCGCCGATGCGGATCTATGTGGAGGAGAAATATACGCGGGCGGCGCGCGGGGGTGTAGGTTTCGCCAAGGCGGCGGGGAATTATGGGGCAAGCATGCTGGCTACGGCGGAAGCCAGGCGGCTGGGATATGACCAGGTGTTGTGGACGGATGCGTTCGAGCATAAATACGTCCAGGAGATCGGGACGATGAATGTATTTTTTGTCATCGGCAAGAAGGTGGTGACGCCGGACCTCGAGTCGGGAACTATCCTGGAGGGGGTTACCCGGGACAGCGCGATCGAGGTCTTGAGGCAGGAGGGGTATGTGGTGGAGGAAGTGCCGATCCACATCGACGATGTGGTCCGGGCGTACCGGGCCGGGGAGTTGAAAGAGGTTTTCGGGACCGGGACGGCTGCCACCATTTCCATGATCAAAGAACTTAAGTATGAGGATTTTACTATGAAATTCGATACGGATACCTGGACGGTAGCGCCGACTGTCAAGCGGGTGCTGACGGACATCCGGGAGGGGAGGAGGAAGGATGCGAGGGGCTGGATGTTCAGCGTGTAGGGTGAAGCAGATTAAAGAGAGGGTCGGGCTTTGCGGCGGAGAGGAGCGGAGAGGGGCGGAGTTGGGGGAAAATGAGGCGGGAGGGTACAATTTATTTGGATTTTTACGCGATACGTGGTACTTTTGCCGTCCAAATTAAAATAGGTCAAGGAATGCCTACCATACAGCAATTAGTCAGAAAAGGAAGAGAGATCATCCGTGCCAAGAGCAAATCGAGGGCTTTGGATGCCTGTCCGCAGCGCCGCGGGGTCTGTACCCGCGTCTACACGACGACGCCGAAGAAGCCTAACTCTGCCTTGCGTAAGGTGGCTAAGGTCCGGTTGACGAACAAGGTAGAGGTGATTGCCTATATTCCGGGGGAGGGGCATAACCTCCAGGAGCACTCGATCGTGCTGATCCGCGGGGGTAGGGTAAAGGACTTGCCGGGGGTACGGTACCACATCGTTCGCGGCAGCCTGGATACGGCCGGGGTGAAGGACCGCAAGAAGAGTCGTTCCAAGTATGGTACCAAGAAAGAAAAGGCCGGAGCAAAGGGTGCGCCTGCCAAACCTGCCCCAAAGAAATAATCAGCCCAAAAATAATTAATTGTAAATACAGTTAGAATGAGGAAGACTCAAGCCAAGAAATTACCGCTCGCTCCTGATGCAAAGTACAATGACATCATGGTGACGCGCTTCGTGAATAACCTGATGTGGGAGGGTAAGAAGAACACGGCTTACAATATTTTCTATGACGCGCTTGAGAAGGTACAGAAGCAGACCAATGAGAATGGTTATGATATCTGGAAAAGGGCGTTGTCCAATGTAACTCCGGCTGTAGAGGTACGGAGCCGCCGGATTGGCGGAGCAACTTTCCAGATCCCGTCGGAAGTTCGTCCGGACCGGAAGATCTCCCTGAGCATGAAATGGCTGATCCGGTATAGCCGTGAGCGTAATGGCCGCAGCATGGCTGAAAAGCTGGCCGGAGAGATCGTAGCGGCAAGCAAGGGGGAAGGCGGGGCTTTTAAGAAGAAGGAGGACACGCACAGGATGGCGGAGGCAAACAAGGCTTTTGCACACTTCAAGGTATAAATAAGTACATTTTTTTATATGAAAACCCTGCAGGTCATGCGGGGTTTTTGATTTTTGGGGATTTTTGTCGGGACAAAAGCGTGGGTTTCCTCCCGAATTTTAGTTACCTTTGCGCAACTTTTCAATAAATACAAATGGCAGACTTAAAATTTCAAAGAAACTTCGGTATTGCGGCCCATATTGATGCCGGTAAAACCACCACTACAGAGCGGATCTTGCGTTATACGGGGATGATCCATAAAATCGGGGAAGTACATGACGGTGCGGCAACCACCGACTGGATGGAGCAGGAAAAAGAAAGGGGCATCACGATCACCTCCGCTGCTGTCAGCTGCCAATGGAATTTTCCGACGGATAAGGGCAAGGCCACGCCGGATACCAAGAAGTATTATTTCAACATTATCGATACTCCGGGCCATGTGGATTTCACGATTGAGGTGGAGCGTTCCATGAGGGTGCTGGACGGGCTGATCGCGTTGTTCTCTGCCGTCGACGGCGTTGAGCCTCAGTCTGAAACGGTTTGGCGTCAGGCCAACCGCTACAAGGTACCGCGGATCGGTTTCGTCAATAAGATGGACCGGTCGGGTGCGGACTTCCTCATGGTGGTCAACCAGGTGCGGGAAATGCTCGGCGCAAAGGCGGTGCCGCTGCAGCTGCCGATCGGCGCAGAGGATGATTTCAAAGGGGTTGTGGACTTGATCAAGATGAAAGGGATCATCTGGCATATGGAGACGGAAGGGATGACCTTTGACGAGATCCCGGTCCCGGCCGAGATGATGGACGAGGTAAATGAATGGCGGGCCAAGCTGGTGGAAGCTGTTGCGGAATACGACGATCATTTGATGGAAAAGTTCTTCGATGACCCCAACAGCATTACGGAAGCCGAGATGCATGAGGCCATCCGCAAGGCGACGATCGATCTCAGCATCGTGCCGATGATGTGTGGTTCTTCCTTTAAGAACAAGGGTGTGCAAACGGCACTGGACGCGGTTTGCCGGTATCTGCCTTCGCCGGTCGATCTCGAGGATATGCATGGCACCGATCCCAACACGGGCGAAACGATCACCCGGAAGCCGAATGCCAAGGAGCCCTTTTCCGCGCTGGCGTTCAAGATCATGACCGATCCTTTTGTTGGGCGGCTGGCCTTTTTCCGCTGTTACAGCGGTCATCTGGATGCGGGTTCCTACGTGCTGAACGTACGGAGCGGCAAAAAGGAGCGGATCAGCCGGATCATGAAAATGTTCGCCAACAAGCAGAACCCGATCGACTTCATCGAGGCGGGGGATATCGGGGCTGCGGTAGGGTTCAAGGAAATCAAGACCGGCGATACGCTGTGTGACGAAGATCATCCGATCACGCTCGAAAATATGTTTATTCCCGAGCCGGTAATCGCGATTGCCGTTGAGCCCAAAACGCAGGCGGATGTCGACAAGATGGGCATGGCGATTGCCAAGCTGGTGGAAGAGGATCCTACCCTGCGGGTCAATACCGATGAGGATACGGGTCAGACGATCCTGCGCGGGATGGGCGAGCTTCATTTGGAGATCATTATCGACCGGATGCGCCGGGAGTTCAAAGTAGAGGTGAACCAGGGTGCGCCGCAGGTGGCATATAAGGAGGCGTTCAACAAAACGATCGAGCACCGGGAAGTGTTGAAGAAGCAGACGGGTGGTCGCGGTAAGTTCGCCGATATCTACTTCGAGATCGGGCCTGCCGATGAAGAGTGGCTGAAGGAAAATGAAGGGAAGTCCTTCCAGTTCGTGAACGATATCTTTGGCGGATCGATTCCCAAGGAGTTTATCCAGCCGATCTCGAAGGGTTTCGAGTCTTGCATGACCACGGGGGTTCTGGCGGGTTATCCCATGACCAATATGAAGGTCCGGATATTCGACGGCAGCTACCACGATGTGGACTCGGACGGGATGAGCTTCGAGCTTTGTGCCAAGTCCGGGTTCCGGGAAGCCGGCCCCAGGGCCAAACCGATCCTGCTGGAGCCCATCATGAAAGTGGAGGTGCTGACGCCCGATCAGTATATGGGTGATGTAACCGGTGACCTGAACCGTCGTCGCGGCATCCTTGAAGGGATGGATAGCCGGAATAACCTGCAGGTCATCAAGGCCAAGGTTCCCCTCAAGGAGATGTTCGGGTACGTGACGGAGCTGCGGTCCATGAGTTCCGGCCGTGCGACTTCGACGATGGAGTTCTCGCATTATGCTCCGGCGCCGAACAACATTGCCGAAGAGGTGATTGCCAGGGTGAAGGGGAAGAAGGTGAATGCTTAGGTTGCCGGCCGGTCGCGATTCTGGATTAAAATGGGATTAAAATATGGCCCTGCTACGATTTCGTGGCGGGGTCTTCGTTTTTGAATAGGTGCGTAATTTGTGATTTTATATAGAGAGATAATTTTTAACCTTTGACAGCAATTCGTGTCCAATCCTTGAACTTAAAAACCAACATATGAAGAGTAAAGTTGTAAAACTGGCCTTTCTGGCAATGTTGATGGTCGGTGCGGGTTCCTTTACCAACACCGTTTCCGCGCAGATCTATGTTTCGGTACGTCCTGTCTGGCATCCGGTGGTAAGACCGGTAGCTCCGAGCCCGCGTCACGTCTGGATCGACGAGGAATGGGCATGGCGTAACGGCGCTTATGTCGCTGTCGGCGGATATTGGGCCTTGCCTCCGCATCCGGGCTGGATCTGGTATCCTGGTCATTGGGAGCATGGCGGCAGGGGTCACCGCTGGCATCCGGGACATTGGGGGCGTCGTTAACGGCACGATCGTAAAAATTTGTTGAATGGAGCCCGGCAAGGATGCCGGGCTTTCTTTTGTGGGCTAAAAGGGGTTATTTTGGCGCACCAAAAATTTAGCTATGGTATTATTGCGAAGTATTCTGGTGCGTTGTTTTGCGGTTGGAATCGTGGTTATGGTGGTTGGGCGGGTGGCGGCTCAGCCTGGTTCGAACCAACTCAAGTGGTCCGGGGACGGAAATTCTTATTATGAGGCCAAGGGGGGAAATATTGTGCGGGTGGAATTGCCGGATGACCAGGAGACGGTGGTGGTACCACAGGAGCGGCTCAGGCCGGTTGGAAGGGCGAGGGCGCTGGCGATCCGGAATTTTGCTTTTTCGGCGGACGGGAAAAAGGTATTGATCTATACGAATGCGCAGCGGGTCTGGCGATATGATACGCGGGGGGATTACTGGGTACTGGACCTGGGCTCCTGGCAATTAACCCAGCTTGGAAGGGACAGGCCGGTTTCATCGCTGCAATTTGCGAAGTTTTCGCCGGATGGCACCCGGGTGGCCTATGTCAGCCAGCACAATATCTATGTGGAAGATCTGGCAACGGGTCAGGCGAGCTGCCTCACCAGCACTAACGGCACCCGAAAGCTGATCAACGGGACGTTTGACTGGGTGTATGAAGAAGAACTGGAGGACCGGGACGGGTTTCGGTGGAGCCCGGATGGCCGGCATATCGCCTACTGGCAGATCGATGCCAACCAGGTTAAAGATTATCTGATGCTCAACACGACGGATTCGGCCTATCCTTTCGTAGTTCCGGTGGAATACCCCATAGCGGGTCAGCCTCCTTCGCCGTATAAGATCGGGGTGATCGATCTGCCGTCGGGGGTCAACCACTGGATGGATATTCCAGGCGATCCGCACAATACCTATCTTCCCCGGATGGAATGGGCCGATAATTCCACGCAGCTGATCCTGCAGCAATTGAATCGCAAGCAAAATGAGAGCAAGCTGTTGGTGAGCGATATCGCGACGGGGGTGACCACGCCGATCTATGAAGAGAGGGACAGCGCGTATATCGAGTGCAAGGGGTTCTGGCAGGACGGGGTCATTGCCGGCTGGGACTGGTTGAAGGGTGGGGCGGCATTCCTGTGGGTTACGGAAAAGGACGGCTGGCGTCATATCTATGTGGTGAGCCGGGACGGGAAACAGGAAACGCTGATCACAAAGGGCAACTATGATATGGAGCAGATCAAACTGGTGGATGAGAAGAATGGATATGTGTACTTTATGGCGTCGCCTGAGAATGCTACCCAGCTTTATCTGTATAGGGTCAGGCTGGATGGAAAGGGCAAGCTGGAAAGGATGACCCCGGCCGCGGAGAGCGGCACGCATGAATATGATATTTCTCCGACCGGAAAGTATGCGCTGCACACCTACAGCAATGCCAATACGCCGGAGAAGCAAGAGCTGATCAGTCTGCCCGGGCATAAGGCATTGGCGCTGGCGTCGGATGAGAACGGTGGAATGGCGCTTCCGGTGAAAAAGGTGGAGTTCTTTAAAGTGCGGACGCGGGATGGGGTGGATATGGATGGGTGGATGGTAAAGCCTGTGCCTTTTGACAGTACTAAAAAATACCCGGTTGTTTTTTATGTATACGGCGAGCCTGCTGCACAGACGGTTTTGGATGAATACGGCACGGGATTCAACTTCCTGTATAACGGAGATATGGCCAAAGACGGGTATATCTATATGAGCCTGGACAACAGGGGTACGCCGGCGCTAAAGGGTCGGACCTGGCGGAAGTCGATCTACCGGCATATCGGCCGGATCAATATCCGGGACCAGGCGATGGCGGCGATGGAGATCCTGAAGTGGCCGTTTGTCGACAGCAGCCGGATAGCTGTATGGGGCTGGAGCGGCGGCGGGTCCAGCACGTTGAACCTGCTCTTCCAGTATCCGCAGATCTACAAGACCGGGATCGCCATTGCTGCGGTGGACAATCAGCTCACCTATGACAACCTGTACCAGGAGCGGTATATGGGGTTACCGCAGGAGAACAAAGACGATTTCCTCGCGGGAAGCCCGGTCACCTATGCGAAGAACCTTCGGGGAAATCTCCTTTATATCCATGGGACAGGGGATGACAACGTGCATTATCAGAATGCGGAGCTATTGCTGAATGCGTTGATCAAATATGGGAAGTTGTTCCAGTTCATGGCCTATCCCAACCGGTCGCATGGTATTTTCGAAGGGGAGGGGACCAGGGCGCATCTCTCTATGCTGTATACGGATTATTTGCGGACGCATTGTCCGGGCGGCGGCCGGTAAGGTCAGGGATAAGCGCCGCGCAGCGCCATTCCGGAGCCGGATTATCTGATATTCAATATTTTATGATGGGCCTTTCCGACGGCTAAAGTGGGGAGGAAAGGGGACGAAGGTGGAAGCCGGATCTGGCGAAAAAAAAGCCGCAATTCTTTGGGTAATAACTGAGTTAATACATACCTTTGCATCCCCATCGAAAAATGGGGAATTGGCTTATGTCTCAACGAATCAGAATCAAATTGCAGTCATACGATCACAACCTGGTGGATAAATCTGCCGAAAAGATCGTTAAAACCGTCCGTAGTACCGGTGCGGTAGTCACGGGTCCGATTCCGCTGCCTACGCGCAAGAAGATCTTTACGGTACTTCGTTCGCCGCACGTCAATAAGAAGGCTCGTGAGCAGTTCCAACTGCATACGCATAAGCGGTTGCTGGACATCTATACGTCGTCTTCGAGGACGGTGGATGCGTTGTCGAAGCTCGATTTGCCGTCGGGTGTGGATGTTGAGATCAAGGCCTAACGGGCCAGAGGCCCGTTGCCGCCCGAAGGGCGGCAGACATGGGCGGACCGGTTTGCGCCGAAGGCGCGAAAATGTGGTGAGGGAACAGTTCTTTCAAATCCATCTATAAACTTCCGGTCCGTAAATGGCCGGGACAAAATAGCGCTGGATCGGCCCGGCCACCGAAGGGTGGGAGCGGGTAAAAATGTAAAATCGCCGGAATGCTGCGAGGCTCCGGGTGATAAATATGAACAAGCCATTCAGGGTTTGTTTACTGCCGGTACTTCTGGCTTCCGGGATCTGCGGCTCCAATGATGTTGGGGGGCGGATGAGGGGAGGCGAAAAGAAAAGGTCGGCTGCAAACGAGGGATTGAAGTAACAGATCGATGCCGGGGCTGCGGAAGCGGTCCGGCCGATGGCCAGAAATTGGCGCGGCCGAGCGGTATGTCTGGCTTTAGGTCTTATACCCGATGGTACAAATTTTAAAGAAATGAAAGGCATTATTGGCAAAAAAATCGGGATGACCAGCATCTTCAGTCCTGATGGCAAGCAAACGGCCGTCACGATCATCGAGGCCGGTCCCTGTCTGATCACGCAGGTAAAGACAAAAGAGACGGATGGCTACACTTCCCTTCAATTAGCATTCGGCGACAAGAAAGAAAAGCACACTACAGCAGCTGAAAAGAATCACTTCGCCAAGTCAGGCGCTTCTCCCAAACGGTTTTTAAAAGAATTCAGGGATTTCTCCATACAAAAGAATTTAGGTGACTCGGTTACCGTGGACATCTTTACGGAAGGTGAGAAAGTAGAGGTCGTGGGAACTTCGAAAGGTAAAGGTTTTCAGGGTGTCGTTAAGCGTCATGGATTTCATGGCGTCGGTGCGCAGTCGCATGGTCAGCATGACCGGCAGCGTGCTCCGGGTTCGCTGGGTAACTCTTCCGATGCTTCCCGGGTTATGCGGGGGGTTCGGATGGCCGGCCGGATGGGCGGCGACCGGGTGAAGATGAAGAGTCTGAAAGTGGTGAAGATCTTCCCGGAAAAGAATTATATCCTGATCAGCGGGTCTGTTCCCGGTCATATTGGTTCCATTGTCTATATCCAGAAGTAACAAGTAACCGGCGGGTATCCGAAAAACGGGGGTCCGCGTAAAATCGAATTATCATGCAAGCAGACGTTTTAAATATAGAAGGAAAGAAGACGGGCCGGACGGTGGAATTGCCGGAGGAGATCTTTGGGATCGAGCCGAATGATCATGTGATCTACCTGGCTGTCAAGCAGTATCTGGCTGCGCAGCGCCAGGGTACGCATAAGGTGAAGACACGTTTGGAGGTCAATGGTTCGAGTAAAAAGCTCCATCGCCAGAAGGGTACGGGAGGCAGCCGCAAGGGCAACCTGCGTAACCCGTTGTACAAAGGCGGCGGTACGATCTTCGGGCCCAAGCCGCGGGACTATGACTTCAAGCTGAACCGAAAAGTGAAGGATCTGGCCAAGATGTCGGCTCTTGCGTACAAGGCGAAGGAAAACAAGATCGTGGTGGTCGAGGATATCAAGCTGGAGGCGCCCAAGACCAGGGAGTTTACGACTGCCCTGAGGGGTTGGGATCTTCAGGATAAGAAGGTGTTGTTCGTGATGCCGGAGGACAGCGATAACCTGTATCTGAGCCTGCGCAATCTGCCTTCGGTGGAGGGTACATTGCTGGCGGATATAAATACGTACGATATTGTTCATGCCGAGGTGGTGGTATTGTCCGAGACGGCTGCCAGGGTGTTTGCGGATGAGGCGGCAGAAGAAGTAAAAGGATAATCAAGGATAATTAAACCAAATAAAATTATTACGAGATGAAACTCGCTGAAGTTCTGATAAAACCGATACTGACCGAAAAGGCAAACAGCCAGCAGGACAAGTTGCGGCGGTATGCATTCCGGGTCAATCGTAAGGCCAACAAGCTGGAGATCAAGAAAGCGGTGGAAGATTTCTATGGGGTAACGGTATTGGACGTGAATACGGTAGTGGTACCGGGGAAGAATAAGACCCGTTTCACCAAGGCCGGGTACGTGCAAGGCCGGAAGCCGGCTTATAAAAAGGCTTTGGTGACAGTGGCAGAAGGAGAGACGATCGATCTGTATGCCAGTATCTGATAGATATCGAAATAATTTATTAAACGTATAAGACAAGAACAATGGCACTGAAAAAATACAAACCGATCACTGCCGGAACGCGCTGGAGGATTGGGAACGCGTATGCCGAGGTGACGACCGATACGCCGGAGAAGTCGCTGCTGGAGAAGGTAAAGTCAACGGCCGGCCGGAATGCGCAGGGTCGCAGGGCAATGCGTTATATGGGCGGGGGGCACAAGAAGATGTACCGGGTAATCGATTTCAAGCGTGGCAAGAAGAATATCGGCGCAAAGGTTGCTTCGATCGAGTATGATCCGTATCGTACTGCGTTCATTGCCCTGTTGAATTATACGGATGGCGAAAAGCGATATATCCTGGCTCCCCAGGGCTTACAGGTGGGTGCTACGGTGTCGTCGGGTGACGATGTCGCGCCGGAGTTGGGGAATGCGCTTCAGCTCAGGAATATGCCTCTCGGTACCAATGTGCATAATATCGAGATGCAGCCGGGACAGGGGGGCAAGCTGGTACGGAGTGCAGGTACGTCTGCGCAGCTGACGAACAAGGAAGATAAGTATGCGGTCCTGAAGATGCCTTCGGGTGAATTGCGGAAGGTGTTGATCAACTGTTATGCTACGGTAGGGGTGGTCTCGAACAGTGACCATTCGCTACAGAGCATGGGCAAGGCGGGGCGCAACCGGTGGCGGGGCATTCGGCCGCGTAACCGTGGTGTGGCGATGAACCCGGTCGATCACCCGATGGGCGGTGGTGAAGGCAAGGCATCCGGTGGTCAGCCGCGCAGCAGGAATGGTCAATACAGTCGTGGCCTGAAGACCCGTCAGAAGGGTAAGGGCAGTGACAAGATGATCATCCAACGGAAGAATGGTAAAAAATTATCGAAATAAGAAATAATTTAATTATCAACTATGGGTCGTTCAATTAAAAAAGGTCCTTACGTAGACTCTAACCTCGAGGAGAAGATATTGGCGATAAATGAGGGGTCGGCAAAAAAGGGGGTGATCAAAACCTGGAGCCGTCGCAGCACGATCACTCCGGATTTTGTAGGGCATACGCTGGCGGTGCATAACGGCAACAAGTTCATTCCGGTGTATGTAACGGAGTTCATGGTGGGACACAAGCTGGGTGAGTTCGCGCCTACCCGCAATTTTAAAGGACATTCAAGTAAAAAGATAGCGAACGCATAAAACGATATATAATGGAAGCAGTAGCTAAATTGAGAAATTATCCCACGTCCCCCCGCAAGATGCGTCTTCTGGCCGATGAGATCCGCGGGATGCATGTAGAGAAGGCTTTGGCGTTGCTCGAGCATCATCCGCAGCATTCTTCCACGCCGCTGCATAAGCTGCTGTGGTCGGCGGTGAAGAACTGGGAGCAGAAGAATGAAGGGCAGAGTGCGGCTGATGCGGCCCTGGTGGTAAAGACGGTATTTGTGGATGGTGGAAGGACATTGAAGCGGATGCGTCCCGCTCCGCAGGGCAGAGGCTACCGGGTCCGGAAGCGGAGCAATCATGTTACCATTATCGTCGATACAACGGTTGTTGTCACTGAAAACTAATTGATAAAATTTATTTAATTATACTATGGGTCAGAAAACGAATCCTATTGGCGCCAGGTTAGGGATCATCCGCGGTTGGGAATCCAACTGGTACGGCAGCAAAAAAGATTATGCCGGCAAGTTGATCGAGGACAACAAGATCAGGACTTACCTGAATGCCCGTATCAATAAGGGTGGGATTGCCAAGATCGTGATCGAGCGAACGCTGAATAAGCTCATTGTAACGATCCACACGTCCAAGCCGGGGATCATCATCGGCAAAGGCGGCGGTGAGGTGGACAGGATCAAAGAGGAGCTCAAGAAACTGACCGGAAAGGATGACGTGCAGATCAATATCCTGGAGATCCGCCGGCCCGAGCTCGACGCCAATATCGTGGGTGATACGATTGCCCGGCAGATCGAAAACCGCATCAATTACAAGCGGGCGATCAAGATGGCTATTGCTTCGGCGCTGCGGATGGGTGCAGAGGGGATCAAGATCAAGGTTTCGGGCCGGTTAGGCGGTGCTGAAATCGCCAGGACGGAAGAGATCAAGCAAGGGCGGACGCCGCTGCATACGCTGCGGATGGATATCGACTACGCGAATGTGTATGCGCTGACGGTTTATGGGAAGATCGGGATCAAGGTCTGGATCTGCAAGGGTGAAGTATTGACCAAGCGGGACCTCAACCCCAACTTCGTCGGCGGAAAGAGTGATGTGACGGACAGAAGGGACCGGAGAGACGGGGATCATGGGCATCACCGTGATCATAGGGACCACCGGGATCATCGCGATGATCGGCGCGGCGGCGGTGACCGGGGTGGAGATCGTGGCCGCAGCGGCAGCGGTGGTGGAGATCGCCGGAGCAGCGGCGGCAGTGCGGATCGCAGGCCGGGCGGCGGGGATCGCAGACCGGGTGGAAGCACAGGCGGAGGCCGGAGATAGGCGAGACATAAAATGCAATGAGATAACCAGAAAATAATTCTAAGATGTTACAACCCAAAAGAACCAAGCATAGGAAAGCGCAGAAAGGCCGGATCCGTGAGGTGGCGAAGAGAGGAACCACTATCGCGTTTGGTTCGTATGCTTTGAAGACCCTGGAGGCGATCTGGCTTACCAATCGTCAGCTGGAAGCCGCCCGTCAGGCGTTGAGCCGGGGTATGAAGAGAGAGGGAATGGTGTGGATCCGGGTTTTCCCTGACAAGCCGATCACGAAGAAGCCGTTGGAAGTGCGTATGGGTAAAGGTAAAGGTAACCCCGAATATTGGGCAGCCGTGATCGAGCCGGGCCGCATTCTGTTCGAGGCCGATGGTGTACCGTTGGCGGTGGCGAAGGAAGCCTTGGAACTGGCGGCGCAGAAGTTGCCCGTGAAAACCAAATTTGTTGTAAGGAGGGATGTATCCGCGTCCTAAATAATAAAAAGCTATACGATGTCAAAGAAAATCGATTTTGTCAACAGCCTGAGGGATCTGAATGATGCTGATCTGAAGGCACGGATCCAGGAAGATGAGCTCCGGCTGAAGAAGCTCGAGTTTGCGCATGCGATCTCGCCGCTCGAGAATCCCATGAGTATCCGTTCGCTGCGGAAGGATATCGCGCGGCTGAAGACGAGGCTGAACCAAGTCAATAATGCAAAAAGCTAATAAAATGGTTGAAAGAAATTTGCGTAAGACCAGGATCGGGGTGGTAAAGAGCAATAAGATGAACAAGACCGTCACCGTCGCGGTCGAACGGAAGGTAAAGCACCCGATCTACGGGAAGTTCGTGAAAAAGACGACCAGTTTCCATGCGCACGATGAGAAGAATGAGTGTGGCGTGGGGGATGTGGTGAAGATCATGGAGAGCCGTCCGTTGAGCAAGACCAAGCGCTGGCGTTTGGTCGAGGTGGTCGAGAAGGCCAAGTAATATTTGATTGATGAACCGGCGGGCGGTGAGCCTGCCCGGCCGAAGGCCCAAAATAATGAGACCGTGCGAGGGCGATGGGTAAATTTCGGAGGAACCATTGCCCGGGCACATAAAAGCTAAGTAAAATGATTCAGCAAGAAAGCAGATTAAATGTAGCTGATAACAGCGGCGCCAAGGAAGTGTTGTGCATCCGCGTATTGGGAAACAGCGGACAGGATTATGCGGGGATCGGAGATAAGATCGTCGTCACTGTAAAGGACGCGTTACCTTCCGGCGGGATCAAGAAGGGTACTGTTGCCAAGGCGGTGATCGTCCGGACCAAGAAGAAATTACGGCGGAAGGATGGCAGCTATATCAGCTTCGATGATAATGCAGTGGTGTTGCTGAATGCGTCGGATGAGCCGCGGGGTACGCGCATTTTCGGCCCGGTGGCGAGGGAACTGCGTGATAAAGGATACATGAAGATTATCTCATTGGCACCCGAAGTGCTATAAAAATTTCAATACGATGAGCAACAGATTTAAACCCAAGTTCAATATCAAGAAAGGTGACAATGTGGTTGTGATCACCGGTGACGATAAGGACCTGAAGAAGTCCCGGAAAGTCCTGGAGGTATACCCTGACGATGCGAAGATACTCGTTGAAGGGGTAAATATCGTGACCCGGCATACCAAGCCTTCTGCGCAGAACACCAAGGGTGGCATCGTGAAGAAGGAAGCTCCGATCCATATCTCCAACGTTCTGTTGTGGGATGCCAAGAGCGGCGGCCCGTCGAAGGTCACTCGTTCGAGGGAGGACGGAAAATTAGTTCGGATCGCTAAAAAATCAGGGGAGGTTATCAAATGAGCACTGTAAAATACACTCCGCGTCTGGCAGAGAAGTACAAGAAGGAAGTTGTACCTGCCCTTATGAAGAAGTTTGGTTACAGCACCGTGATGCAGGCGCCTAAGTTAGAGAAGATCTGTATCAACCGCGGCGTTAATGGCGCGGTCACGGACAAGAAGCTGGTGGAAGTGGCGGTGGATGAATTATCGATGATCACCGGGCAGAAGGCGGTGACAACGCAGTCGAAGAAGGATATTTCCAACTTCAAGCTTCGGAAGAATATGCCGATCGGTGCGCGGGTAACGCTGCGAGGCGAGAAGATGTTCGAGTTCCTGGACCGGCTGGTGGCGACGGCTTTGCCGCGCGTGCGGGACTTCAAGGGGATTAATGAGAAGTCGTTCGATGGCCGCGGCAATTATACGCTGGGTATCACGGAGCAGATCATTTTTCCGGAGATCGACATCGACAAGGTCAATAAGATCACGGGTATGGACATCACCTTTGTGACGACGGCCGGAACCAACGAAGAGGCGTATGAATTGTTGAAGGAGCTGGGGATGCCTTTCCGTAATATTCGTAAAGACTAAAACCGGGCGGGGCCCGATTCAAACTTAAATTAAATAAAACATGGCTAAAGAGTCTGTAAAGGCGAGACAGAAGAAAAGGGAAGTGTTATCGGCGAAGTATGCCGAGAAGCGCGCCGCTTTGAAAGCTGCCGGTGATTACAAGGCGCTGGACCAATTACCCAGGAATGCGTCGCCCGTACGGTTGCATAATCGTTGTCAGCTGACGGGTCGTCCCCGGGGATATATCCGGTACTTCGGGATCTCGAGGGTGATCTTCCGGGATATGGCGCTACAGGGTAAGATCCCCGGTGTCCGGAAGGCGAGCTGGTAAGAGGGGGTGGCGCCTGAAGATCAAGGCGTCCGGGAATTAAATTTTTGAACATTTTATATTAGATATATGGTTACTGATCCTATAGCAGATTTCCTGACCAGAATCCGCAATGCGCAGCTGGCGAATCACCGGATCGTGGAGATCCCTGCTTCGAACCTGAAGAAGCGCATGACCGAGATCCTGTACGACAAGGGGTATATCCTCAAGTACAAGTTCGAGGATGACAACAAGCAAGGCGTGATCAAGATTGCGCTGAAGTATGACCCGGCCACGAAGGAACCCGCGATCAAGTCATTGGAGCGGATCAGCCGTCCCGGTCTGCGTCAGTATGCCAGCCCTTCCGAGTTTAACCGGGTGAAGAATGGTCTTGGGGTAGCTATCCTGTCTACATCCAAGGGGGTGATGACCGACAAGGAGGCGAAGGTGCAGAATGTGGGTGGCGAAGTGTTGTGTTATGTCTATTAAAACTTTTAAAATTAGCGAATCATGTCTCGTATAGGTAAACAGCCGATCACGCTGCCCAAAGGGGTAACGGTAACGGTCGGGCAACATAACCAACTGACCGTGAAAGGTCCCAAGGGGGAGCTCAAGCAGGAGATCGACAGGGATATCACCGTCGAAGTCAAGGACGATCATGTCTATTTTACCCGGCCTACCGATCAGATCCGGCACCGGGCGCTGCACGGGCTTTACCGGGCGCTGGTGTTCAATATGGTGAAGGGCGTAACGGAGGGGTATAAAAGGCAGCTGGAGCTGATCGGGGTGGGTTTCAAGGCCTCTAACCAGGGGAATATCCTGGATTTGGCGCTGGGGTACTCGCACAACATCGTTTTCGAGATTCCAAAGGAGCTGAAGCTGGCTACTTCGCAGGAGAAAGGGGAAAACCCGAAGATCTCGCTGGAAGGTGTCGACAAGCAATTGCTCGGCCAGGTAGCGGCCAAGATCCGGAGCCTGCGCAAGCCTGAGCCATACAAGGGCAAGGGGGTTCGTTATGTGGGTGAGGTCGTGCGGAAGAAAGCGGGTAAAGCGGCTGGTAAATAATTTTAAGAACGCGCCTTGGCCAGAAATCAAGGTGACAAAATTGAGCATACAATGGTTACGAAAGCACTCAGAAGAGAAAAGATCAGGTTCCGGGTCCGCAAGAAGATCAGCGGAACGACCGGGCGGCCCAGGCTGTCGGTATTCCGGAGCAATAGTGATATCTATGTGCAGCTGATCGACGACACCACGGGCAAAACAGTGGCTTCGGCGTCTTCGCGCGATAAGGATATTGCGGCGCTAAAGGGGACGAAGGTCGAGAAGAGCAAGATGGTAGGCGCGGCGATTGCGCGGAAGGCGAGCGACCTGGGATTGCAGGATGTTACGTTTGATCGCTCCGGGTATCTATATCACGGCCGGGTGAAGGCTGTAGCAGACGGTGCCCGGGAAGGCGGGCTGAAATTTTAAATCAAAATATTATAATGTCACAAGTAATCTTAAACAGAGTTAAAGCCGGAGACCTGGAATTGAAGGAAAAGGTGGTTGCGATCAATCGTGTGGTCAAGACGACCAAGGGTGGCCGGGCATTCAGCTTCTCTGCGTTGGTGGTAATCGGCAATGAGAATGGGGTGGTTGGTCATGGGTTGGGGAAAGCCAAGGAAGTTCAGGAGGCGATCACCAAGGGGATCGAGGATGCCAAGAAGAACCTGATCAAGGTTCCGGTCCATCATGGGACGATCCCGCACGACCAGTTGGCTAAAGAAGGCGCCGCCAAGGTATTGATCAAGCCCGCCGCTCATGGGACGGGTGTGATTGCAGGGGGGTCGATGCGTGCCGTGCTGGAAAGTGCGGGGGTAACGGATGTGCTGGCGAAGTCGCTGGGTTCGGCCAATCCGCATAATGTTGTAAAGGCCACCTTCAAGGCGCTGGCGATGTTGCGCGAACCGATCAGTGTCGGCAAGACGCGTCATATTTCATTAAAGAAAGTTTTCAACGGATAATTGGATAATACGACTTGTTATGGCAAAGATCAAGATCACGCAAATCAAGAGCGGCATCGACCGGCCGGAGCGTCAGAAGGAGACGTTGAAGGCGTTGGGGCTGAATAAGCTTCACAATTCCAAAGAGGTAGAAGCTACCCCGCAGATCCTGGGCATGGTCCGGATAGTGGAGCACCTGGTGAAAGTTGAAGAAGTAAAATAGTAAAAATCGATCAACATGCAATTACATACGATTCGGCCTGCAAAAGGTGCAACGCATAAAGAAAAACGACTGGGCCGCGGGGAAGCATCCGGTAAGGGCGGAACTTCCACGAAGGGTAATAAGGGTCATCAGAGCCGTTCGGGCTTCAAGAACAGGTTAGCTCATGAAGGCGGTCAGATGCCGATCCAGCGCCGGATCCCCAAGCGCGGATTCAACAATATCCACCGTGTCGAGTATAAGGTGTTCAACCTGGGTCAGATCGACCAGCTGGTAGAAAAGTACAGCTTGACCGAATTCACTCCGGAGAATCTGTATATCAACGGATTAATTGGTCAGACCGACCTCGTAAAAGTATTGGGTACGGGGGAACTGAAGTCCAGGATCAGTTTCAAGGTGAATGCGGTGAGCGGGAAGGCGAAGACGGCCATTGAGGGGTTGGGTGGAACGATAGAGATTATAAAGTGATTTTTTTGTAACTTGCAGGGACGCATCTTAACGTGATGCGTCTTTTGACTTTGTGGGCGGTGACTTTATGTACATTTAAAACGATGTGTTCCCGTGAAGAAATTCTTTCAAACGATTAGAAATATATGGAGCATCGATGATTTGAGAAGCAAGATCATCGTTACTCTTTCGTTGATATTTGTTTACCGGCTCGGTACTTTCGTCGTGTTGCCGGGGATCGATCCGAACAGGTTGCAAGCGCTCAGCGGCGCCAAGAGCGGTGCGTTGGGCCTGATCGATGCCTTTTCGGGGGGGGCGTTTTCCCAGGCTTCCATTCTGGCTCTCGGGATCATGCCTTATATCTCTGCTTCCATTTTTATGCAGCTGATGACGATACTTATACCCCAGATGCAGAAGGTTCAGAAGGAAGGCGCCAGCGGGCAGAAGAAGATCAATCAGTGGACACGTTATCTTACGGTTATTGTCACGTTCGTACAGGCATATGCCTATGTTACCTACTTAAAAAACCTGGGGCAGGGTGCGATCCTCGCATCTTACAGCGCTTATTTCTGGCTGACAACCCCGATTGTTCTGACGGCGGGAACCTTGTTTGTGATGTGGCTGGGTGAAAAGATCACTGACAAGGGGCTCGGTAATGGTACGTCTCTTATTATCATGATCGGCATCCTGGCCCGGCTGCCGCGGTCTTATATACAGGAGTGGAACTCGAAGCTCACGATCGGCAGTGGCGGGATCCTGATCTTCGTACTGGAGAACGCAGTGATGGTGGCTGTCATCATGGGGTTGATCATTTTGACCGTCGGAGTTCGCAAGGTGCCGGTGAATTATGCCAAACAGATCGTCGGCAACCGCCAGTTCGGCGGCGCGCGGCAGTTCCTGCCGTTGAAGGTCAACAGTGCCGGGGTTATGCCCATTATCTTTGCACAGGCGATCATGTTCCTGCCTACCATTTTTGCCAGCTTTGAAACGACGAAGGGGATCGCCCGGCTATTCTCCGATCCCCGGGATTGGGTCCATATGGTCATTTACGGTTCGATTGTAATCGGTTTTACCTTCCTTTATACTGCGCTTATTTTCAATCCGAAACAGATTGCTGAAGATCTGAAGCGGAACAATGGTTTCATCCCCGGTGTCAAGCCGGGCCAACCGACGGCGGATTATATCGGTTCGGTGATGGATAAGATCACGTTGCCGGGGGCTTTTCTGCTGGCTATTGTAGGTATCCTGCCGGGTTTCGCTCAGCGGCTTGGGGTTACACAGGGCTTTGCCTCGTTCTTTGGCGGTACTTCGCTGCTGATCATGGTAGGCGTTATCCTGGATACGCTGCAGCAGATCGAAACCCAGCTGCTCATGCGTCAGTATGACGGGTTGATGAAGAGCGGCCGGATCCAGGGGCGTCAGTCTTCCGTGTCCAGCGCCGTGATTTAAGGGTAGTTATTATGATCCATTACAAGACACCGGCGGAAATCGAGTTGATGCGGGAAAGTGCCCGGCTGGTCAGCAAAACGCTGGCAGAGGCTGCCAAGGTGTTGAAGCCGGGGGTTACGACGCTGGAGCTGGACAAGCTGATTGGTGAATTTATTGCAGACAACGGAGCTATTCCTTCCTTTCTCCATTATCGCGGCTATCCCTTCGCTTCCTGTATTTCGGTTAATGACGTAGTGGTGCATGGTTTTCCCAATGACAGGCCCCTACAGGCGGGAGATATTATTTCCATTGACATCGGGGTGATCAGGAAAGGCTATCATGGCGATCATGCCTATACGTTTGCCATTGGTGATCCTGGTCCTGAAGTCATGCAGCTCATCCGGGTGACCAAGGAGTCGCTTTATAAGGGGATTGAGAAGGCGGTAGCCGGCGGCCGTGTCGGGGATATTTCGGCCGCGATCCAGGAGCATACCGAGAAAAAGTATGGATATGGGGTGGTTCGGGAGTTGGTAGGGCATGGGTTAGGCCGGCATTTGCATGAAGATCCGCAAGTCCCCAATTACGGGCGCCGCGGGATGGGCGCCAAGCTCAAGGAGGGCCTGGTGCTGGCGATAGAGCCGATGATCAATCTGGGGAAGAAAGATATCTATACGGAGCGGGACGGCTGGACGGTCCGGACGGCGGATCATCAGCCTTCGGTACATTTCGAGCATGATGTCGCGGTGAGGAAGGGGTCGGCCGATATTCTGTCAGACTACAGCATTATCGAGGCTGTGGAGCGGGCTAATCCGCATTTGCTGACGGAAGAACCCGTTGTGCATTCATAAGCGCGCGTTATGTGCGCAGTTTCCAAACATCTTGTTGTTGGCGGCGGGGCCGCAAGGTCCCGGGTCTGTATTTTGCAGGAGAGGGAAACAATAAATTGATCTATATGGGAAAAATTTCGGGTAATGCCTTTGCGCCCGTCCTGGCGTTGAAGGTTGTAGCGCCGGCGGTTGAGTTTTACAAGAAGGCGTTCGGGGCCGAGGAGGTGCTGATCGTAAAGAATGAAGACGAGTCAATCCATGTAGCGGAACTGTCATTCAGAGGGATGACGTTTCATCTGCACCAGGAGATGCCTGGGCCGGGAAAAGAACGGGCGCCGGAAACGATCGGGGGAACGACGGTTGAGCTCGGCGTATTTCTTGATGATCCCGACTCATTGATGGACAGTGCTTTAGCGGCGGGGGCGCGACTGGTCAACCCCATGAAGGATCATAGCTACGGGTATCGGCAGGGTTCTTTCGAGGATCCCTGGGGGCATCATTGGACCTTGCAGAAGAAGCTTGCGAATGCGTGGGAGGGGGTGATCGGGCCGGATGGGGAGAGGGAGAACAAGGATTGATAGGGTTGGGGCACAAAGGGTTATATTTTGAGTACCGTTTTGTGCCGATATTTTCGTAACTTTGCTACCCCGAATTAAAAACCTCGGGGTTTATTATTTATGTCCGAAAACAATATTGTTAATTCAAACGCTGAAGTACAGGAGACGGAGGTTGCGGCGCCTGCTGCTGCCGAGTCTACAGCGACAACAAAAGCACCTGTGCATGCGCAGACTGCGCATGATGATTTTGACTGGAGCATTGACAAACGGAATGTGGCTGTTTACACCAAGGACGAAAAAGCCAAGTATGACAAGGTGTATGAAGACACTTTCGTAGCTATCACGGATGGGGAACTGGTCAAAGGCCTTGTAGTGGGCATGACCAAGACCGATGTAGTCGTGAATATCGGGTTCAAGAGTGATGGGTTAGTATCGCTCAACGAATTCCGGGACCTGGCCAATCTGAGGACCGGGGATGAAGTAGAGGTGATGGTGATCGAAAAGGAGGACCGGGAGGGGCATTTGCATCTGAGCCGCAAGCAGGCCCGGATCACGCGTGCCTGGGAAAAGATCGTGGAGGTACACCGGAGCGGCGAAGTGGTTACAGGTACGGTTACCAGCAAGACGAAGGGCGGTTTGATCGTCGATGTCTTCGGGATGGAGACTTTCCTGCCCGGATCGCAGATCGATGTCAAGCCGGTTACGGATTACGACCAATTCGTCGGCAAGACCATGGAATTCAAGGTTGTGAAGATCAACGAGGCGATCAAGAATGCGGTCGTATCGCACAAGGCGCTGATCGAAAGCGATATCGAAGCACAACGTGCCGAGATCATCAGCAAGCTCGAGAAGGGACAGGTTTTGGAGGGTACGATCAAGAATATTACCGACTTCGGCGCTTTCATGGACCTCGGCGGTCTGGATGGCCTGCTGTATATCACGGATATCAGCTGGGGCCGGATCAGCCACCCGAGCGAGGTATTGAAGCTGGATCAAAAGCTGCAGGTTGTGGTGCTGGATTTCGACGATGGCAAGAGGCGGATTAGCCTGGGCCTGAAGCAGCTTACCCCGCATCCCTGGGATGTACTGCCGCCGAATATCAGGGAAGGAGAGATTGTCAAGGGTCGTGTGGTCAATATCGAGGACTATGGGGCATTTTTGGAGATCATGCCGGGCGTTGAAGGTCTTGTGCATGTGAGTGAGATCACCTGGGCAAATACGCCGATCAACGCGAAGGAGTTCTTCAAGCTGGGCGACGAGCATAATGCCAAAGTGGTCACGTTGGACAAGGATGCGCG
>DATJMG010000194.1:0-8183 GCA_035508835.1 Puia sp. | reverse complement strand
ACCCGACCCACGACAGATTGACGATCTCCACCAACAGCAACCTGAGATCAATCACCCTGACAACCCTCGACGGCCAAACCCTGCAATCGTTCGAAGGATTTGCTTCGGGCCAGTCCATCGACATGAGCCGCTATCCGTTTGGCATCTATTTCCTGGTTATCCGAACGACCGACGGCCAGTCCCAGGTAGCTAAAATTGAGCGGAATTAACAGCTTGCGCACTCCCGGCATCCAGGAATAACACCGCCCGCGGGTGCCTCCGCAAGATCGTCGCCGGATAACGTTCGCTAACACCCTCCGTCAGCGTATGCCTGACCGCTTCCGCCTTCCCCGCCCCCGGTACCACCCCAAAAACATACCCCGCCCGCATCAACCCCGGTATCGTCACCGTCATCGCCCGCCGCGGCACCTCCGCCAAAGCCCCAAAACATCCGTCATGCACCTGCTGCGCCCGGCACGCCTCATCCAACTCCACCACCTTGACCATCTCCGGGTCATCGAACAACGCCGCATGCGGATCATTAAAGGCCAGATGCGTATTCTCCCCAATCCCAAGCACCACAATATCCGTGGGCTGCGCCGCCAGCAAAGCCCCATATTGCGCACAATCCCTCATATAAAAAACCTGCCGGAAGGACACCCACCCAAACAACCTTTCCTTCAAAAAATTGCCAAACCCCTGCGGCGCATCCCCGGCCAACCCGATGTATTCATCCATGTGGAAGCCATTCACCCGGGACCAATCCACCGGCATCCGAACCAACGCCGCCAGAAATTCATTCTGCGACGGCGCGGCCGCAAACAACACATTCACCGCCTCCTTCCCGGCCAACACCCCGGCGATCGCCCCGCATACCGCCTCGGCCGCCGCCAACCCCAACGCCGCCCGATCCGCAGCCACCCGCACTTCGAGCCTGTCGACCTTAAAGCTTTTCATAAACGACCCTCCCGCCGATCATCGTTAACCCGACATTGACCTGCTCATCAAATAATATGATATCTGCATCTTTCCCCGCCTCCAGCGACCCTTTAGACCTCTCTACCCCGATGATCCGCGCCGGCGTCGCCGACATCATGCGGACCGCATCGGCCACCGAAACCCCTGCCTCCCGCACCATCGTCCGGATCAACCGGTCCGCTGTCGCCACACTACCCGCAAATGCACTCCGGTCCGGCAACATCGCCACACCCCCCTCCACGATGACCGGCAGCCCGTCATCAAGACCGCCCAGGACACTCTCTCCCTCCCCGATCCCCGCCGCGCGCATCGCATCCGTCACCAGCGCCGTCCGCCCCGCCCCCTTGACCTGATAAGCCAATCGCAGCAACGGCGCGGGAAGATGAACCCCGTCCGCAATGACTTCCACGTCGATCTCCGTGACCAGGTAGGCACACTCGACCGCCCCCGCATAACGATACAAACCCCGCCGCGTCGCCCCATTCATGCAGGAATATAAATGCGTCGCCAGCGTATACCCATTCCGGAACCCCTCCATCGCCTCATCATACAAGGCATCTGTGTGCGCCAGCGCAACCACGATACCCCTTGACCTCAACTCGCGCCCGAATTCAAGCGCCCCCGCCAATTCAGGAGCCGCACTCCACCTGCTGATATCCTGGCAGCGCGCAAGGATCTCCAAATACTCCTTCCTGTCCGGGTTGCGGAGATACCTCGCATCCTGCGCCCCCTTCTGACTCATCGCCAGATACGGCCCCTCCAGGTGCATCCCCAGGAACTGCGCGCCCATCCGATTCAACCGCTTTGCCTCCGGATAAACATCCAGAATATGGAATAATTTCTCTATCGGACAAGTCAAAGTCGTCGGCAACATCGATGTGGTCCCATGACGCGCGTGCAATGCCGCCACGCCCACAAAAGCCTCCACCGTCCCATCCATAAAGTCATGCCCACCCCCGCCATGCACATGGATGTCGATCAACCCCGGAGCCACATACCGCCCCCCTGCATCGATCTCATCCGCCTCCGGTACCGCCACCTCCCCCTCCACCACCGCATCTATAACCCCATCCCGCACAACGACCGTCCCCCGCGGGATCACCGCCGCCGGCGTCACCACCCGCCCATTATATATTTTACATAGAACCATGTATTCCCAAATTCGTTCTTCTTTATTTCACCAAACAATACCGCCCGCGCTGATGGTAACGCCCCTCCACTATCGTTACTTTGCTCCATGAAATCCTCCTTTTTGCCTTTCGAACCCACGCACCGCAAGATCAAGGTCTCACTCCACCAACTGATCAACGACCTGCTCGCCAATCTCCAACCCCTTGCCCGTAACCGGAACAATGTCATCCACAATGGCATCCCCCATGGTCTGTGTTTTATCGCCGAAGAGAACACCCTCGCCTCCGACATCTGGAACCTGCTCCTCAACGCGCTCCGTACCCGCCAAAACGAACCCATCCACGTCCTCGCCCTCGTTGACGACCACCACACGACCATCTCCGTTAAGAACGCCGCCCACCAATTCGCTTACTGCATCCCCAACACCCACCTCACCCGTTAACCCCTCCCATCGGCCCGTTGCTATTTTCCAATACTTGTCCCCCCCACCCCGGGATACGGCTGCTCCCCCTTGGCCGCAAACCACAATATCCGGTTCATGAGGTCATCCTCCCCGCCATCCACATCCTTGAAAGCCCGCGTAGCCGACAACCGCGCATAATATGCTTCCTTGCCCGTTAACCCCGCCATCCCCTTGTTCATCCTGTTCAACGGGATCCGGTTGGGCACATAAGTGAACGCACTATCCGTCCTGTGAGGCCCAAAACAATCCCACATCGGCAACGCCGTCGCATCCATCACATTCATCGGCGGGATCCCCAGGATCTGCTCGATCGTCCGCACCATCCCCGTCTGATTGTAATTGGTGTGGATCACCTGACCCATGACCGAATAAGGACTGATTACCAGCCCCGTCGTCCGGTATGGCGAAATATGATCCCAACCGCTCTGCGAATCATCCTCCGTGATAAAGATCACCGTGCTGTCCCAAAAGCGCGAATGCGTAACCGCATCCACGATCCGGCCTACCGCGAGGTCATTGTCGGCTACCATAGCCTGCGGCAACGGAAAGTTGGGCGAGGTCCCCGCCGTATGGTCATCCGGCAGCGAAAGCACCATCAGATCGGGAAGACTATCCCCCGGCGCTTGCTCCGCCTGCTTGAGATCATGGATAAAGATCTCGGCACGCAACTGATCGGTGAAGATCAGATTTTCACAATCGGGATAAGCCGGTGAAATGATCGGCCGGATGCGCCCGATAGTCGTGGTATTGACAAACCCCTGATCCACATGGTCCAGATAACGGTTATAGATAGCCCCCCAGGTTAGCGAATGATCATAATGCGTCGTACACGCCTCCCCATAAATCCGGACTTTCTTCCCATGGTCCAACGCGTCATTCCAGATAAACCCATTCCTGTTGTAGACCATCGCATCGTCCTGCCGGTGTGGATAGCTCCTGAACCATGCACGAACACTCTTCTCGATATAGTCGGACACCATCGCCGCATCGGTCCACTGATGACCTTCGGCCGAACACTTGCCGGAAGCATAATAGTTGTCCATCAACCCGTACCTGCCCGCCAGTAAATGCTGGTTGGGCGTCACACTGTCCCCATAGATACACAGCCCCGCCGTTCCCCGTCCTTGCGTCATATCGCCATACACCTGGTCATAAGTCTTGTTCTCTTTAATAATGTAAATAACATGTTTGAATACGCTGGGCTCCCCGATCCGCTCCGGGACCGGCCTCGCCGCCACATGCCTCCTCGGCCCCCTGTTGGTCAGCGCCAGCCGGAAGAAGAGACTTTGGCGCCGCACCTGTTTGGTATAAGTCTTGAGCTCTTTATCTCCCGGTACCGGAATAACGCTCAGACTGGCCAACTCCTGGTGGATCTGATAAGCAGCACCATGCGCGCCGCCCTCGGCCGTAGCCAGCACCCGCGATCCTTTCGCCTCAATATTGGCCACGTATAATTCATTACCCAACACGACAATCCCGCCCGGATACGCCTCGGTAGGAATATATCCCTTGACCACCGTCCTCCCCTTGCCCGCCGTAGCCAGACCCGCCCCCAATCTTACCACGCAAACCGCATTGTCGAACCCATTTGTC
This sequence comes from Puia sp., assembly GCA_035508835.1. GTDB lineage: Bacteria > Bacteroidota > Bacteroidia > Chitinophagales > Chitinophagaceae > Puia. Next base: position 4,039 of record DATJMG010000194.1, on the reverse strand, counting down.
ACATACAGCGTCGTCCCGCTCTGATCCACCGCCAGCGCATTGGGACTGCTGCCATAATAAGTAATACTACCCGAAAAAAGCCCCACCGGTATCGAATCGACAACCTCGCCGCGCTTGACATCCACCACACTCACATTGTCGCTGTTCCCGTTACAGATATAGAGAAAAGCGCTGTCCGGACTGGCCGCGATGGCGTTCGGATGAAGCCCGAGCGGAAGCTCCCGGACAAACGATCCGCTAAAAGCATCGATCACCGACAAGCTGCCTCTCGCCGTACCACCCGTGACAGGATTGGTATAGGCACTGCCCCACGGCGTGCCGGCATGTTCAAGAGTGGTATCCGTTACCACCGGCCCCGCCCAGTTCGTCACGTAGACTTTGTTATCGATGATCTTCAACCCATACGGCGCCTCCCCCGTAGGAACCGTCCAGACCACCTGCATGTCGGAGAACCGGATCTTGACCAATTGGTTGTTCCCGTTAAGCACCACATACAGATAAGGAATCCCGCCTTCCACCTGCACGGCGATATCATTCGGCAGGGCAGCCGCCGCGGGCGCCACAGCAGCAAAAGGCAACGAAGTCACCTTCCCGATCCCGCTGCTATCCCATGAGGCGATCATCAGCGCCGACGAATGCGTAGTCCCCGCACTCCATACCAGATAAACTTGCCCATTATAGGAAAAAGACTTGATCCCCGAGTAGGTACTCATCAACCCCCTCACCTGCGCCGAAGCGTCATCCCGATAAACCCACCGGTGGACGACCTCCTGCGTGCCCGCATCGACCACACAAATCCCAACACGATCCTCCACAGCTACATTCCGCCCATCCGGCATGACAACACAATCCAGCGCATGATTCTCAACTCTCGGGTTCCCGAACGTGACCACCTTCCCCGCAGACCGGATCATCCGGTTAAACGGCATCAGCGTATACGCTCCCCCCTCCATGAGGGTGCTGTCTTCATACCCGGCCCGGAACTTACCTCCCTCCTGGGCCAACAATGAACTGAAAGAAATGGATAGAATAATGGAGCTTAACAATTTGTTTCGCATCCGCCAAATTACGTAACATGACCCAATTTCCGACCAGCGCTGCAACTTCTTAATAATTGAGTACGCCAAACCCTACACCTCGGCCAATACCGCCCATTTAACATCGATGATTAAATAATTGTAAATTTTATGTTTCCTGAATCCATCCGGCATTTGCTCAAATTCCCGCTATGTCAGGTATCTTTATTTTTTTTCATCGCCGGACCGACCTTTGAGGTCCCGATAAGACTTCCTTACCTCGTCAATATCAGGCAAATCCTTCAGAGGTGCCCTTGATTCAGAGGTAGGCCACAATTGGCTGCCAAGATATTCTCTAACCCATTCTGGCAGGTGCTCTTCAAGCATGACAACATCGCCCTTTCTAATTTCGCCCACTTGCATCATTACAACTGTATTATCGAACAGCTTCAAAATGTCGGGATAGGCAAAGTAGTGATTTAGTAATTTAAGCCCGCTGACATATCGCTGCTCAACCACATCGGGTCGAACATAATGATCACCTAATAGGACGCGCTCGCGAATGCGATCGTTTAGCACCGTTATCTGATCAGTGGAAATATATACTACATGCAATTCGTAGCCAAGCTCATTAAGTCTAATGAGAAACTTCCATGATTCAACATCCGAAAGATTAGTTTCAATTGCGAAAGAATTTCGTTGATTTATCTGTTCGTCAATTAACCGTGCCGCTTCTCTGTTGCTGTACTCCTGAGTATTAGATGCAATCAACTCTTTAGCCCTGGCTTCTTTGGCTATTTCATCCGAATTAATTACAGGAACATTGTTAGGAAGAAAGTCGTAGAAAGAAGTCGTTTTTCCGATTCCATTTGGGCCTGCAATAACGAAAATAGTAGGCATTTCTACTATTTATTTGCGTTCAACGATCTTGCCATCCGGCCATTCCTCAAATACCTTTCCATCTCTACCGAATATGATAGGCCTGCCTTTGGAAAAGGCCTTTTCTTTAGCTCTCCGCAAGATCGACGCAGCAGCCCTATCCAACTCTTCCTTGGACATCTCGAAAATGCTTCTCTTGGCGCCTCCATAACGGAGAAATATCGGCCCGATCTGACTTTCCATAACGCATAAAGATAGCAATTTTTTTGGATATATTTTCGCTCAACCTTTCATACATTTATGCAAATGAGTAAAGCCGCACTCGTAATATTATTTTGCGTCCTGCTTTCCCAAACCTTCGCTCAACCCGCCTCTGCCCAGCCCGCACCCGCCAGACTCACCTCCACCCAGTCCGCCATTGCTCCAGCCCCCTCCACCTGGATCCGCATCAACCAGCTCGGCTACCCGCCGACATCCACCAAGGTCGCGATCCTCGCCTCCAAATCCCATATTGCCTCCACTACCTTCGAACTAGTCAACGCCGTCACCCAAAAAATCGTCTTCAAACACCACACTTCCCCCTCCTTCGGCCCCTATGGCCCCTTTGCCGATACCCGCCGCCTCGACTTCACCACCTTCCAAACCACAGGTTCCTACTATCTAAAAGCCGGCTCCACCACCTCCCCGATCTTCACCATCAGCCCCCACGTCTATGACGGCGCCGCCGACTTCTGCCTGCGCTATATGCGCCAGCAACGGAGCGGCTTCAACCCATTCCTCAAAGATTCCTGCCATACACATGACGGCTATACCCTCTACGCACCGGTCCCCGACAGCACCCATATCGACGTTGTCGGTGGCTGGCATGACGCGAGCGACTACCTGCAGTACTCCGCAACCTCCTCCAACGCGGTATATCATCTGCTGGCCGCCTGGCGCGATTTCCCCGAAGTCTTCGCCGACACTCACCTCGCCAACGGCCTGGAAGGATCCAACCATATTCCCGATGTCCTCGACGAAGCCAAATGGGGCCTGGACTGGATGCTCAAAATGCACCCCAAAAAAGACTGGATCTTCAACCAGATCGGTGACGACCGCGACCATCGCGGCATGCGTCTTCCAAAGGAAGACACTAACTTCTACGGCAAAGGCCTCGAAAGACCCGTCTACTTCTGCACCGGCCGGCCCCAGGTAAGAGGGAAATTCATGAACCATACCACCGGGGTAGCCTCAACCGCAGGTAAATTCGCCGCGGCCTTCGCTTTAGCCAGCCACCTGTTCGCGGCCCCCGACACCCCCATCCCCGGCATCCCCATCCCCGACACCCCCGTCCCCGACACCCTCGCCCCCGACACCCTCATCTTCGGCACCGACCACCCCGCCCCCGCCCCCCGCTACGCAACCCTCCTCCATAACAAGGCCACCACCGCATTCCAGCTAGGCCTCGACAAACCCGGCGTCTGCCAGACCGCTTCCGTCCTGTCACCCTACATCTACGCCGAAGACAACTGGACCGATGACATGGAGCTGGCCGCCGCCAACCTCGGCAACATCGACCTCGCATATCACTATGCACAGGACGAACCCATTACCCCCTGGCTGGGAAAAGACACCGCCAATCACTACCAGTGGTACCCATTCATCAACCTGGGTCACTATGAACTGGCTCGGCGCCTGACCGCAGCAAACCCCACAACCATAGCCCGCCGCGACACCATCATCGGCTACTACAAAGAAGGGATCGACCGCGTCTGGCAGCGCGCGAAAACCAACGCCTTCTATCGCGGCATTCCGTTTATCTGGTGCAGCAACAACCTGACGGTAAGTTTCGCCATCCAGTGTTATTGGTATCGCCAACTAACCGGTGATCCGACATACATGCAACTGGAACAAGCCTGCTTCGACTGGCTATTCGGCTGCAACCCCTGGGGCAAAAGCATGGTCTATGGCCTGCCCTCGGACGGCGACACCCCGACCGATCCACATTCTGCATTTACCCACATCGGCCACTACCCCATCGACGGTGGCCTCGTAGACGGTCCTGTCTACACCAGCATCTACAGCCACCTGATCGGCATCAAGCTAACCCATGACGATCGCTGCTCAGCCTTCCAAAGCAATCTCGCCGTCTATCACGACGACTA
>DATJMG010000193.1:0-18741 GCA_035508835.1 Puia sp. | reverse complement strand
AACCAGAATATAACAACCGGTGGCGGGTCGTCCACGCTGAGCCAGAGCACATTCCTCGTCCTGATGGACGGGGTTCAGGTAAATGCCGGTAGTGATATAAAAGGTTTTCTTGAATCGATCGATGAGTCGAATGTCGAATTTATCGAGGTGTTGAAGGGGCCGCAGACGGCGATCTATGGGATGCAGGGTGCGCCCGGAGTAATCCTGATCCATTCCCGCAACAATGGCCAGGGTGTTGCACCGCAGGATGTTGCACAGGTCAATGAGAAAGGTCTCGCGACGATCTCGCCGAAAGGTTATTGCAATCAGCCGGATGTGTTCGCCACGGGTTACGATGAAAGGAAGGGGGTGCAGGATGTGGGGAAGGTAGATGCTCCAACCTTGTACTGGAATGCGAATTTGCTGACGGATAATCAGGGCAATGCCCAGGTTGACTTTTCCACTGCCTTGCGGCGGGCGACCTATTCGGCGGCTATCGTGGGCTTTATCCCGGGCGCTGGTATTGTGGAAAAGACGATCCGGATCATATGCAGATAATCGGCCGCGCCGGCCGGCGCGGCCGACACAGCACAATAAAGGAGACCGCCCCGGGAACGGGGCGGTCTTGCTGTATAACTAACATGAAAATAAAACAAGCCCATTTGGAACGGCCGGCAGCCGTGGACTCAAAGCCTATTTTTTAAAGTCGTTGATCCCATAGTAGTAAACATCCGTGCTCCCCGGGTACATCCCTTCGATCTGGAAGTTGCTGCCCTGGGCACTCAACGCATTCTTGAACTCGTCAACGGAATGGACAGGCGTGTCGCCGACCTTGGTGATAATAAAGCCGGGCCGCATGTTCGTCTGGTTGCTGAGGACACCGCCTTCGCGGATATTGCTGACGACCACACCACCGGGAATCCCGAGTTTGGCAGCATCATCCTTGCTGAGGTCGCTGAAGTCAGCGCCCATGGATTCGACAGCAGCAGCCTTCGTGCTGGCAAACGAACCTAACTTGTCTTTCAGCGTCGCGGTAACGGTCTGCGTGGAACCATTGCGCACAAAAGTGATCTTTACCGCATCCCCGGGTTTCTGGCGGGCGATAAGTTCAGCCAGTTCAGCGTCTTCATCTACCTTCTCGCCGTTGACCTGGGTAATGACGTCACCTTTCTTGATCCCGGCTTGACCTGCCGCACCTTGCGGATCGACATCTATCACGAATACCCCATCAACATTGCTGTTGATGCCTAATTTTGCCTTCTGTGAATCGTCAAGACCTTCCGGCGCCATGCTGATACCAAGATAGCCTCTTTCAACCTTCCCATACTTCATGATATCGCCGATCACTTTCTTCATGAGATTGGAGGGGATGGCGTAGGCATAACCTGCAAAAGAACCGGTGGGCGAAGCGATAGCGGAGTTGATAGCGATCAGCTGCCCGTCCGTATTGACAAGCGCACCGCCGCTGCTTCCGGGGTTAACGGCTGCGTCGGTCTGGATAAACGCTTCGACCGGAGCGGCCGCCTGGGTATTGATCCCGATATTCCGCGACTTGGCGCTGACGATCCCCTGGGTGACCGTGACATCGAGGTTCAACGGATAGCCGATAGCCATAACCCATTGACCCAGCTTTACGTCATCGGAATTACCGATGGCCATGACGGGAAGGTTGTGGCCGTCGATCTTGATCAGTGCAAGGTCCGTGTTCGGATCGGTGCCGATGACCTTAGCCTTGTAATTCGTACGGTTGTTGAGGGTGACTGTGATGTCGGTCGCGCCGTTCACCACGTGGTTGTTGGTAACGATATAACCGTCCTGGCTGATAATGACACCGGAACCCGATGCACGTTGGTCAGGCTCGGAGAACTGACGGCCGTTACCTTCGCCAAAGAAATGCCGGAACAGGTCCCCGCCGAACATATCCCCGAAAGGATCCTGATCGGGAGACATCTGACCGGATGTCGCTTTGAATTTTGTCAGGGTCTTGATGTGTACAACAGCGGGTACGGCAATGCTGGCAGCTTTCTCGAAGTCCACCGGCTGAGTGCCTGGTCCGTCCGCGGTCTTATATCCGGTCGCAATGACCGGAGTAGCCGTATTATCCAGGATCGTATTCACTGGTTTTTTTGAGTTGGTCAGCAGGGTCAGGCATCCGACGGCTACAGCGGCGCCCAGTAGAGCGGCCCCAAGTTTGAATTTCATTTTGAGTAATTGTTGTTTTTGTTATTAATCGTTATCACCTTTATTAACGTAGACTTTCGTAGATCGTTCATGCTCTTATGTTAAACAATCCATAAAGGAATGACTGTGTGTTAGTTGTGTTAATGAATGGTTAGGGAGGATCGAAGGAATTGTTAAAGGGCCCGCGTGGTAAAGAAAATGATTATCTTAGGGAATGGCATGGAGGGTCTTGTTGTATTGCTTTAAGGTCTGGGTCAGCGCCTTGCTGATCGGAACCCTCTTTTTTGTGACCTTGTCCTATGCCTTTTCACGGATGCCGCCGGATCGGGCGGAATTCAAATTTGCCGGCCTGTTCCTTGCGTATGGATCGGGATTTTCATTACCCAGTCTCCTGCTGGCGTGGATCGGGTCTTTTTTCATCCTCAAAGCTTCCCGGATCGGGTGGCTCAAACGGCTGTGGATCGCGATATTGGCGGCGCCGCTGACCTTGCTGCCCTTTATCATTTTCGAGCGGGGTTATCTTGGTTCGGACTGGTCGTCCATTTTTCTCATCGGGGGGCTTTATTACCTGGTTGCCGTTGCCGCGATCTTCCTTTTCCGGCTGCCGGAGTCGAAGGACTCACTTTCCCAACATCCGCTCCCAGACACCCCTTCCTGACAGGGTTTCAAAAAACTTTGATCTCGACACGCATATTGGCATTCATTTCCTGTATGGTCGACGGATAGGGGTTGATCGGGGAAGAGTTGCCCATGCCTTTATAGCTTAGTTTGGCGGGGTCGAACCCGGCATCGATGAGATAATCATAGATGAATTTGGCGCGCCTGACAGAAAGGATGTACAGGGGATCCTTTTCGCCGCGGAGCGGGGAGAGGGAGTTGACATAACCGTCGATCTCGAGGTGGTGATCCCTGAACTGCCCGAGCTCGCTGACGAACTGGGGGAGGATGCGGCGGGTAGAGTCGGTCGGAATGGGCGTATCGACGATGAAATTGATGTGGTGAAGGGCAAGGACAGCCTCCGGCCGGGCGCTGTCTGCGGTACCGCTGCTGTCGGGAGCGTTTGGCGGCATCCGCTCGCCGCGGTTTTTTACGACTACGATGCTGTCTCCGGGACGGGCGGTCATCCCGGCGCGGGAATCGGGGCCAACGCGGGAATGCGGGTTTCGCCGCGTGGTCAGGGTGTCGTAGTGAGGGATCCGGCCGGTGCCGGCCGTAGCCGGAGGGGTTGTACCCGCCGTAGCCGGAGGGGCTGTACCCGCCGTAGCCCGAGGGGCTGCACCCGCCGTAGCCGGAGGGGCCTGATCTTTTGGATAATAAACGATCTCGACGCGGCGGTTGTCGCTGTCCGTGCGTTCAGGGGTAGGGGCAATTCCCCCGCCTACGGGATGTGATCGGCCGGAACCCAGGAAGCGGGCCGCAGCATTGGCGCGCTGCCAGGAGAGCCGCTGATTGTAAGCCACGCTTCCGGTCTTGTCGGTGTAGCCGGTGATGGCGATGGAGTCAATGTCGTTTGTGAGTGTCGCGGCAAGCCGGGCGCGGTCTGCGGGCCGGATCCGGTAACTGTCGAAACGGAAGTGGAGGATAAGAGTATCCCGGCGCCGTTCCTGGGATCTGATCAGGAAGGGGATCAGCAGGAAGGCATACAGTAGGATGAGGCAGCGGCGCTGGCAAAGCATAGTCGTCGAAGTTACGAAAAAAAGGTCAGCGGGCGGGCCGGGTGCCAGCGAGGTTGATGGGGATGCAAGCCCGGCCGGGTAAAAAAGGAGATCGGGCAAACGAACGGTCTCCTTCCGGCGTCACCGGCTGCCCGGAGGCGGACCTGACGATTCCGGCGATTCCTGCATGATGCAGGGGAAAAAGCCGTGGATCATTTTGTTGGTAAGATCACGCAGTTGCTGGTCGCGGTCGCGGCGCGGGCGGTCATGCGCTTCGTAACGAAAATATTCCTGATCTTCCTTAACCGCAGCAACCTGGGTTGCCTTGCCCAGGTGTTCGAGCCGGCTTTGAAGATCGGTGTCGCTGATGGGGATAAGGGGGATCGGCGTATATGTCGTGGGTTGAATATTGGTCTGCTTATAATAGAATGCCTGTTGCTGCTGGTAGCCGATGACGAGGAGACGATAGGTCATTTCACTGTTCAGTTTGTCGGTGAAGACGCCGGCGCTGTCCGTGAGGCGAATGAAGCTGTTGAGTTTGTCGGGCAGCAGATAAAGATAGACGCGGTCGTATTCCGTGATGTCGGTGAATTTGAAAAAGACGGAACTATAGGTAATGACGGCACGTTTTCCGGTCGTCGAGTCCCGGTAGTCGATGTTCCGGCGGGTAAGGGTCTGAGAGAGGACGTACTTGTCGATATTGCACCAACCGGTTTTGGTGACATTCACATGGTAACCGGCGGGCGCGATGATACCGGGCGGATAGTTTCCGAACTCAGTGAGGGTGATAGCCGATCCCCGCTGATCGATCCGGTAATGGTAACCCAGTTGACGACAGGCCGATCGGAAGTTGACGGCAAGTTCCGCTGCAAAGTTGCGGTTGAGCCGGTCGACAGAATCCTTACCGTGCTGCACCGCCCGGCTGGCGGCTGTACTGTCGAGCTGTTGTTCTTTAGCCTGGAATTCGGCCCTCGTTTTCACAACAGCATCACCGAATGTCTTTGCCTTGATCCGGTAGTATTCGCGGAGTTTATCGAAACGCGCGTCACCGTGGCGGACCTTCCCGTCATGCCGGCCGGCGAAGGCAAGAAATCGACGTCGGATCTCACCCGTCGTTTCCGTGGCGGCGGTCGAGTCGATAGCGGACAGGTTCCAATCGAGGTGATCCACATACAGGTTGAGGAGGTTGCTGTCGCCGGTTTGATGGATGAGGGCAAGGCGTTGCCCGAACTCGCGGGTGGCGATGAGGGTATTCTGGAAGTGATCGTTCCAGATCGCGGCGATCCTCGCGGGGTCGATCGCGCACGACGCGGCCACGCTGTCGCTCGGCCTTGTGCCGCCCATCGAATCACTTTTGACTGAATGAAAAAGGGCGGCGAATGAAAAGTAAAGACTATCGGTGAATGTTTTGTTGCCGGCGTCATATCCCCATCCCGCAACGGAGTCGAGATAGTGCGGCGGATAAAAGTTGAGCGAGTGGATGTCGACGGGCAAGAGATCATGATCGAGCGGTTGGGGATCGGTCCAGTCGATGACGCCGCCGGCGAGGCGGTTGCCTGTGAAGAGCTGCATGCCGGGCCGGACGCTGTCGGTGGGGACCTCGGCATAGATGGCATGCCCGGTGTCGATGACAATGGGTTGACCGTTTTGTCGCGCGTCGAGATAGAACATCCCGCCGGTCTCGAGCAGTTGATCCCCTGCGCAGGTGGAAAGACCCGCTTTCAACATACTCGCGGCGTCGAGCGCTTCTTTCACGACCAATTCGACGGTTCCGGTAACGGGTCGGTGATCGGCATCCAGAAAGGCGGATGCGGGGATGGAAAGGACGATGCCCCCCGCGGTCTCGATGACGGTATCACGAGTGGCGGCGAGCCAGAACGTTTGGGCGGAAAGGGCACTGTCGGCTGAACTCCAGCGGGCCTGGCCGGTCTCATCGACAGCCGGGAGGGTGTCATGGCGATAGGTTGGCTGGCCGGGGACGGGTTGGGCTGTGGTGTCGTTTTGGGTGGTGGGTGGTTGGATGGTCGATGGGGTGCGGACGCCGTGGTCGCCGCTGTGGGCGCCCGCCCTGTGACGGAATGTTGCCAGGAGGATTAGACCGGTTATCAGGATGAGGCCGCCAAGACCGGCACCGCCCCATTTGAGCCAGATGCGCCGATGATAGTTGAGGCGCGCGCGGCGGACGGCCCTGATCTGCTGTATGCGGTCGAGGCCTTTCATGAGGTCCTGGTGCAGCCGGAGGTTTTCGCGGAGGCCGGGATCGGCGGCGAGCCGGGTTTCGAAAGCGGCTTTTTCTTCGGCGCTCATTTGGCCGCTGAGGTATCGTTCGATCGATTCGATGTCGTTCAGTTCGGGTCGCATAGTGGTGGATTAGATGTTAAGTGCTATTAATTCGGCCTGGAGCTGGTTGCGGGCGGTTTTGAACTGCGAGACGCTATATTCGCACATGCTCAGTTTGGCGGTTAGCTCGAACCGGGGGGTGCGGGCCTCGGTCTGGGCGGTAGCTGGTCATATACCAGATCGTACAGGATGGAATTCAACCTCCGGGTGATAGGCCCGGCAGCGAGTGTGGCGACGGGGGTGGGTCCGGTGTCGGTGGTGGGTGCAGTGACGGCAGTGGGTGCGGCGCCGCCAATCGGCTGGTCATCGATGTGCGAAACGGGGACGAGGTGACGGCTGGTACTGGTGATAAAGGCTTCGCGTGCCGTGCGGAGTTCGTCGAGATGCAGATCGCGTTCGCTGGTCGGCAGGAGGTCGCGGGCAAGGGCGAGGACTTTTTTCCGGGTAATACCCTTCAACATGTTGCGCGCGGGGGTGACGAGCGTGCCACCGGCCGTGACGAGGAAGAAATTGCACCGCGGACATTCGGTTATGATGCCATTGTAGTGATAAAGAACATCGGCAGCCCCACGATCATGGACATACGGTTGCAGGTGGATGGCCATGAGGTAGTCGATGGTTTTGACATCGGGCAGCTGGCGCTGGTGCGGATAGCTGAGGAGACGGATCGGCAGGGGGCAGTCTTTGCCGGGCGGGGCCATGGGATGCTGGGTGATGATGAGGTTGGGCCGGCCGGGAGTGATGCTGTCGGTCGAAACCCCGCCGGTGAGCGTGATCCGGATGCCGGAATCGGGGAAACGATTCAGTTGCTGAAGTTCCGCGATGATGGCTTTTAGCTCTTCTCGGGTTTTTCCGACGGCGAGGCGCATGCGGTCGGCGGAGTGATAGAATCGGTCGAGGTGGTCGTCGGGAAAGATGGGAATGTCACCGACGGTCTTGAGAAAGTCGAAGATGCCGTAGCCGCGTTGGATGGAGAGGTCGCCCACAGGGAGGGCGGCGTCGGCGGCGGCGAGGAAGGTATCGTTGAGGAAGGTGTACATCATTCGAATTTATGAAATTCGGAGCTAGATTTTTTTCCATATATTCAAGCATCCAAAAAATCCAAACTGCACATGAGAAAATTCATTCATTTGTTGATTTCGGCGCTTATCGCGGCCGGGGCAGCCCACGCACAGCGGCCGGGCGGCGAGGGAGGCAACGGGGGCGCCAGGGGCGGCGAGGTCAAACCGGCTGCGACGATCGCAGCGGTCACCCAGAATCTGAAAAAATATGATGGCTTCTTTCCGTTCTATTACGATGAAAAGTCGGGGAAGATCTACCTCGAGATCGACCGGTGGGGGCAGGAGTTCCTTTACTTCAGCAGCTTGCCGGAAGGGATCGGGAACGGGGGTGCGGAGCGCGGGCAGGCAGCGGCGGTGATTGCGAAATTCATCCGGATGGGGCCGAAGGTTTTCCTTTTACAGCCGGATTATGAACATCGGGCGGTGAACGGGAGTGCGGATGAAAAGCAGGACGTGGCGGATGCGTTCTCGCAGTCGGTATTGTATGGCTTTGCGCCCGTGGCGGCGGAGGGGGACAGGGTGCTCGTCGATCTGACGCCGTTTGTGGTGCGGGACGCCCTGCACATCGGGGAGAATATCGGCTCGGGGCGGGGTAATCCGGGGAGCGCTTTTGCGGCGGCGGCGAATAACCGGGCGGGTGCGGCCGGCGGCGGCTATCGGCTGGATGAGAGCCGGTCGGCGGTTTTCATCGATAACACCCGGAATTTCCCGAAGAATACGGAGCTGGAGGCGCTGGTGACGTTTACCGGGAATGCGGGCGGGGGCCGGCGTGGAAGCGTAGCGCCGGACGGAAGTGCGGTAACGGTACGGATCCACCAGGCTTTCGTAGAGTTGCCGGATAGCGGCTACCGGCCCAGGAAATATGATCCGCGATCGGGGTTCATTCCCTTTAGCTACTATGATTTTTCGTCGCCGATGTCTGAACCGCTGGAGAAGCGTTTTATTATCCGACACCGGTTGCAAAAAAAGGACCCCAAAGCGGCGGTGAGCGATGTAGTGGAACCGATCGTCTACTATGTCGACCGGGGAGCGCCACCGCTCATCCGGAAGGCATTGATCGAAGGCGGATCATGGTGGAACCAGGCTTTTGAGGCAGCGGGTTTCCGGAATGCCTTTATCGTCAAGGAACTGCCGGAGGGCGCCGATCCGATGGATATCCGTTACAATATGGTGAACTGGCTGGATCGCAGCGGCAGCCCGCAGCGCGCCTTCTCTTACGGTTCGGGGTATACGGACCCGCGGACGGGTGAGATCATCAAAGGCGTAGTGACGCTGGGGTCGGACAGGCACCGCGAAGACTATCTGATCGCGGAGGGCCTGTTACAACCGTATGTGGATGGTAAACCGGTCGATCCGCGGATGCAGGAGATGGCGCTGGCGCGTATCCGGCAGCTGTCTGCTCACGAGATCGGACATACGCTGGGGCTGATGCATAATTTCGAAGCCAGTGTAAGAGACCGGGCATCGGTAATGGATTATCCGTTCCCGCGGTTTTCGCTGAAGGAGGATGGATCCGTAGATATCAGTCAGGCATACGCGACGGGGATCGGCGCCTGGGACAAACGTGCGATCATCTGGGGATATTCGGATTTTCCGCCGGGTGTGGATGAAGATGCGGCGCTGGACAAGATCATGAAAGAGACACTGAAGGAGGGGTTCAAATATATCCCCGACGTCGGCGGCATGGCGCATCCCTTATCGAACCAGTGGGATGACGGGGTGAATCCGATCGATCAGCTGAATAAGCTCATGTCGATCCGGCGGCGGCTGCTCGACAACTTCTCGGAGAAGGCGATCCCGCAGGGGGCGCCGATGGCGACGTTGCAGGAAGTGTTGGTGCCGATCTACCTGCTGCACCGCTATCAGGTCGAGGCAGCGGCAAAGTCGCTGGGGGGACTGTACTTTACCCATGCGGTGAAGAATGATGGTGAAGAGCCCACTATGATGGTGGACCCGGCGGAGCAATGGCGTGCTTTTGATGCGTTGATGGCGACGATCACTCCGACGGCCCTTGAATTGCCGGAAGCATTGATCCGGAAGATCCCGCCGCGCCCTACGGGATATCCGGCGACGATAGAGGTCTTTCGCGGTCACACCGGCCCGACTTTCGATCCCATCGCGGCGGCGGAGGCGGCTGCGGACAACACGTTGTCGTATTTGCTGGATGCGGAGCGGGCGGCACGGCTGATCGAGTACCAGGCAAGGGATGAACGGCAGCCGGGGTTGATGCCGGTGCTGGATAGTCTTGTGGCGAGGACGTGGAAGGCGCCGGTGCCGCCTGGTTATCCGGGGGAGCTGCAGTTGCTGGTGGATAATCTCACGTTGAAGCGGATGCTGGCATTGGCGGCCGATCCGCGGCATGCCGATAATGTGAGGGCGGAGACGCTTGCGGCGATCGATGACCTGAAGGACTGGATGGAAGCGCAGGTGGGAGGAGCAAAAGGGAAGTGGAAGGGCGCGTTATTGTTTGGGTTGGAGCAGATCGGGGAGTTCGGGAAGGATGCGGACAAGTTTGTGATCCAACCGGCAGCGGAGATGCCGCCCGGCGCACCGATCGGGATGCCGGATATAGATTGGCAGGATTAGTTGGCGGGCAAAAATTCCGTATCTTACTTCTTATGAAGGTGGCCAATGGGAAACAGGTGAATACCGGCATCGGGATCGCGGTTGTCATCGTGCTGGTCATCGCGGCGTTGTCGGTCTGGCAATACAGGCGTATCCGAAGCATGGGGACAGAGGTCAGGCATATCGATTCAGTGTTGTATCAGACCGGGGAGTTGTCGGTTGCATTGCTGAAGGACGAGTTGGATGATAAGAATTTTGAGTTGACTCGGGATAGCAGCTACCTGGCGCGCGATTCGGCCGGGGGCCTGCTGGCGAAGATCGGGGGGTTAAGGTCTCTTGCGGTGAATGATCGCGACGTCCGGTCGCGGATCGATTCCCTGGTAGCATTTTTTGGGGGTGGGTGGACAAGTAATGCGCCGCTTACCGATCGGGAGACTACTCGCAGGGAGTGGCGCTCACCGGTTTTGGCGATCCTTGGAGGGATCATGGCGGATGAGCACCTGCAGCTGGATCAGCTGCGGGCAGCCAACCAGGTAAGGGCATCCGAATTGCAGTGGACCTTATGGGTCCTTTCAGCCGCAGTAGTCGTACTGGCGGTGGTGATCTTCCGCAAGATCCGGCTGGAGCTGGGCGAGGCGAGAGTAGCACGGCAATCTTCGGAAGAAAAGTATAAAATGTTGTTCTTTAAAGGCCCCCTGGCCAGATGGATTTACGATGAGGAAACCCTGCGGTTCCTGGAAGTGAATGAGGCGGCGGTCCGGATGTATGGATACACGCAGGAGGAATTTCGGAAGCTAACGCTGGCGGATATTCGCCCGCAGGAGGATGTGGGCCGGTTGATGGCCGAACTCCAGGAAGTCCACAAGAATTCCCCCGGCTATCCGACGGGCCACAGGAGGCATCTGCGGAAGAACGGGGAGGTGATGGACGTAGAAGTGACCGTGCAGCCGGTGGAGCTGGACGGCCGCCGCGCGAGGATGGTGGCGATCGTGGATATCACGGAGCGGCGGCGGTATGAGCGTCAACTGGAGAAGCTGAATGGCGACCTGCACCGGCTCAACGCGGACCTGCAGCGGCTGAATGCCGACCTGGGGAAGCGGGCGGAAGAATTGGCGGCTTCCAATGCTGAGCTGGAGCGGTTTGCCTATGTCGCTTCGCATGACCTGCAGGAGCCTTTGCGGATGGTGAGCAGTTTTCTCCAGCTGTTGCAGAAGAAGTATGGGAGCCAATTGGATGACAAGGCGGGTCAGTATATCTACTATGCGGTGGATGGGGCCGAGCGGATGAAGGCGTTGATCATGGACCTGCTGGAATATTCACGGCTGGGTAGGGCGAAGGAAGGATTCGACTGGGTGGACTGCGGCGAGGTCATGACGGAGGTGAGTGAAGTGTTCCGGGAACAGGTCGCGGCGGCGCGGGCGAAACTGGAGATCGGACGGCTGCCGCGGGTTTGGGGCGACAAGGTGCAGATGACCCGGCTGTTCCAGAATCTGCTGAGCAACGCGCTGAAGTATGCGGGTAAGGAGCCGCCGGTCATCAGGATCACCGCGGAGGAACAGCCGGCTTATTGGGAGTTCCGCGTGGCAGACAACGGCATAATGATCGACCCCCAGTTCTTCGACAAGGTCTTCGTTATTTTCCAGCGGCTTCACAACAAGAATGAATATTCGGGGACGGGGATCGGACTGGCGATCTGTAAGAAGATCGTGGAGCGGCATGGCGGGAAGATCTGGGTGGAATCGGGGCCGGATGCCGGAAGTACGCCGGAGGGCGGAAGCACTTTTCATTTCACGATCAACAAAAAAATATAACCTTATCATGCAACAAATTCACATCTTACTGGTGGACGATAATGAGGGGGATATTTATCTGACACGGGAAGCGTTGGATGACGCGCAGATCATCAACAAGGTCTCGACCGCGCATGACGGGGTGGAGGCGATCGAATTTTTGAAAAGCTGTCTGCGCGAAGGCGGCCACGCCATGCCGGACCTCATCCTGCTGGATATCAACCTCCCGAAAATGGATGGCACGGAAGTGCTGAGCATCATCAAGAACGACCCCGAACTGAAACGGAT
Source organism: Puia sp. (assembly GCA_035508835.1). Taxonomy (GTDB): domain Bacteria; phylum Bacteroidota; class Bacteroidia; order Chitinophagales; family Chitinophagaceae; genus Puia. Next base: position 6,882 of record DATJMG010000193.1, on the reverse strand, counting down.
CCCGGTGATCATGTTGACTACTTCTTCGGCGGAGAAAGATATCCTGGCTTCCTATGATAATTATGCGAATTGTTATATTACGAAGCCTGTGGACCTGAACCGGTTCATGGATGTGGTCCGGACAATAGAGAACTTCTGGATCAGCATTGTAAAATTACCAAAAACCCACGCCTGATGGCCGGCGATAATCAACCCCTACGGATCCTGGTGGTAGAAGATAATCCGGGAGACTTATTTTTGTTGCAGGAATTCCTGCGTTCGACCGATCTGGAGATTGCGGAGATCGTGCATGCCGGCCAGCTGAGGGAGGCGAGGGAGGTGTTGGCTTCGCGGCAGAACGGGGAGTGGGACGGGTTTCCGGGCGGAGAGCGGAACGGAGGCGGTTATCCGGGCAGGGAGCTGAACGGAGGCGGGATTCCGGGCAGGGAGCGGCCCGGGGGTGGAGGGCGGATCGACCTGGTGTTCCTGGACCTTTCGCTGCCGGATAGTTATGGGCTGGATTCGTACCTCGGCTTGCAGTCATACGCACAGAAGGTTCCGATAATCCTTCTCACCGGGCTCACAGACACGAAGATCGCACCACAAGCCCTCGTGATGGGCGCGCAGGACTATCTGATCAAGGGCGACTTTGACGAGAAGCTGCTTGGGCGGGCGATCCGATACAGCCTGGAGCGGATACGCAATTTATGGCATCTGCGGGAAAGCGAGGAGCGCTATCGGGAGCTCTTTAATAATAATCCGATGCCGATGTGGGTCTTCGATTCGGAGACCTGTCATTTCCTGGAAGCCAATAGTTCGGCGGTTCACCATTACGGTTATACCCAGGAGGAGTTCATGTCAAAGACGTTGGCGGATATTCGCCTGAATGGAGATTTGGATGAGTTGCGGGAGGAGGTGGAACTGATCCGGGGGAACCCTGACGGCATCCAGAAAGGTATTCGCCAGCATGTCAAGAAATCGGGCGAAATCATCTATGTGGATATCGCGTGGCATAATATCCGCTACAAGAACCGGCCGGCGATCCTGGTACTGGCGGGAGATGTAACCGAGCGCATCCAGCTGGAAGACGAGCTGAATGAACAGCGGATCTCGCGGCAGAAGCAGATCACGGAGGCGGTGATCCTGGCCCAGGAGAAGGAACGAACGGAGATCGGGAAAGAGCTGCATGACAATGTCAATCAGATCCTCGGGGCTAGCAACCTCTATATCAACACCGCCATGACAGATGAAGAGATGCGGCAGGAGCTGCTGGAGCGGAGCACCGAGTTGGTGAGCAACGCGATCAATGAGATCCGGAAGATCTCCAAGTCGCTCATCACGCCGGGACTTCGCGAGATCGGCCTGGTCGAGTCGATCGAGGATATCATCGATGACCTGCGGGTAGCCGGCGACAAACTGGCAATTGATTTGGATCTGCAGAACATCTCTGAAGACCAGATCGAGGACCGGCGCAAACTGACCGTTTTCCGGATCGTTCAGGAGCAGCTTAACAATATCGTCAAACATGCCCGGGCCACACGCGTGCTGATCCGGTTGTCGGGCGAGCAGGATCACATCGTGCTGACGGTGGCGGATAATGGGGTGGGCTTTGACGTGAGCCGGCACCGGAAGGGGGTGGGGATAACGAATATGATAAGCCGGGCAGAGTTGTTCAATGGGAAGGTGGAGATCGTCTCGAGCCCGGGGGAAGGGTGCACGCTGACCGTTAGTTTGCCTATGTAAGGGAAAGGCGCGGGCAGCAGCAGCGCGATCAGGATGGCCCGCCGTCATCCGGTCGCAGCCCGCCGTCATCCGGTCGCAGCCCGCCGCTTGAAATAAACATAGAAAGGAACACCGCTCAGGATCAGTGCCAACCCGGTGGCCGACTGCCCGGGCTGGGTGAGGATGGTATTGATCATCAATGTGGCACAAAAGAGGATGATAATCCACGGGACCACCGGGTAGCCGATCACCCTGGCGGTTATCCGGCCCGATCGCTTCATCCGGACAAGCCCCAAAGCCGCCAGCCCAAAAAATCCATATGACGCAAATACGATCAGGTTAGTGATCTCATCAAAACTGCCGCTGCCAACCAAAACAATACTCCAGACTGCAGAATACAAAAGGGCGATATGCGGCGTCAGTGCAGTGGGATGAACTTTTCCCGCATTTTTAAAAAAGACGTTTTCCCGCGCCATGCGGAAGTATACCCGCGCGTAGGTAATAACGCAGCCGTTGAGTGCGCTGAACGTACAGGCCATGATCAGCACGCTGATGGTGATGGTGCCGGCCCTGCCCAGGAGGACGCCGGCGACTTCTGCCGCTGCAATCTGATCGGTTCCCAGCCGGGAAAGCTGGCCCGGCGACAGGACACGCATATAGCCAAAGTTGAGCAGGACATAGAGAGCCATGGCGATACCCACGCCGCCGATGATCGCGTAGGCCACGTTGCGCCGGGGGTTTCGGATCTCGCCGGTGATGTAGGTGATATTGGCCCAGCCGTCGTACGCCCAGAGGGCACTGAGCATAGCCCCGATAAAGCCGCTCAACAATCCGGTATGAGACGACGTCGCGATCCGGGTTATCGGCTGAGTCGCGGGAGACCGGGAGTAGAAAAGGGCGACGATGATGAGCAGGAGGATACCGGTGATCTTTGCAGAGGTTATGATGTTGTTGAGGATGCCGCCTTTTCGGATGCCGCGGCTATTGAACCACGTTAACAGCACGATCGTCAGCAACGCCAGTATCTTGATGCCCCAGCCGGCAAACGCGAGCCCCCAGGCCGCGGGCGAGAGCGGGATGAGCGTATTCACCGATTGGGCAAAAACAAAGGCCAGCGCGGCGAGCGCGCCGCTGCCGAAGATCGTAAAGATGGCCCAGCCGAACAGGAAGGAGATAAAATCTCCATAGATGAGCCGAAGGTATTCATATACGCCGCCGGATTCGGTTGTCATGGTGGACAGGCCCGCATAAGTGAAGGCACCGAACATGGTGATGACTCCGGCTGCGATCCAGGCGGCGATGATCAGCGATTCGTCCGGCAGCGACTGCGCCATCGGGACAATTTTTTTGAATACACCCGACCCGATCATGATGCCGGCGACAAGGAGGATCGCGGTGGGGAGGCCAAGTACCCGTTTGAGCTCGTCGCGGGCGGTTGACAGGTCGGGGCCGGCGGGTTGATCGCGGGTGGCGGGTTGATCTTCGATCATCGGCGGGTTGGTTTGATGAAGGAAGATAGACAAAAATTCCTTGTTCGGTTTTGGGACAAAGAGTGTACGGGGGCGGACAGCCCGTTCCAGGCGGTGGCGGGTATCGAGAACCTGATACCGGGTTTCGAGGCGAAGACGGCATTTCAACTTTTTGGGTCGGCAATCCATGTGCCTTCGGGAGATGGCGAGGGCGGGATGACCTACGATGGCCGGCAGGACGACGGGTTTGCTTTATCGACGATCCTGACGGGTCCGGATTTCTTTCAGCTCTTTCCGCACGTGTGGCTGGCCGGTAGTCCGGCGGTGTTGGGTCAGCCGGGTCGAATTGTGCTGGCGGAAAGCGTGGCGAGGAGATACTGGGGGCCGGATTCGGTACGAAACTATTTGAATCGCAGGGTGATCTATGACGACAGCCTGAGACTAACGGTGGCGGGTATCGTACGCGACTGGGACCGGCCTTCCGATCTCAACTATACTTCTTTTATCTCGATCAGTACGGGACCGAACAGCTGGCTGCGGGACCGGATTCCTACGACCGATTGGAGCAGTCTGCAGCCGCGGCGGTCGCAGGCCTTTGTCAGGCTGGAGAAGGGTGTCAGTCCTTCGCGGGTGGATAGCTTTTCCGTTTCCTTATTATTTATTGGTGGAGGCAGGGGCTGCGGCATTGGTGCTGGCCCTATTGACGGTGGGATTCCAGGCCGTGCGGGTGGCCAGGGTCAATCCGGTGAATACGTTGAGGAGTGAGTGAGCATGTTGGGAGTCGTTTCCGGCGAGGCGTGATTATTCCGCCAGAACCTCTTCCATTTTCATGGCTCGCGATCCTTTGATCAGCACGTATGAGCCCCGGAGGCCGCCCCCGCGCAAGGCATTGCGCAGCCACTCGCCGGCCAGTTTGCTGTTGTCAAACCCGATAAAGGGGTGCCCGAGCTTTTGAAAATCGCCGCCGACAAGGACAACATGCTGCCAGCCGTGATACTTGACGATGAGTTGGAGGATGCCCACATGTTCGGCGAGGGATTCCGGGCCGAGTTCGGCCATGGCGCCGAGAATGAGGACCTTCCGGGCAAGGGAGTCCCTGGGCTTGATGGGATGGTCATAGCTGAAAACGGGCATATTCGCGAAGTTCTCGATCGCGGCGCGCATACTGGAAGGGTTGGCATTGTAAGCGTCGAGGATAATATGGAGGCCGTCCTTTTCGATGAGCTGGGAGCGGCTGTTGGAAGGGGCATAGGCTTCGATGGACCTGCGGATGCTGTCGTCGGGAACGCCGAAGTGTTTGCCCACGGCTACGGCGACGAGGACGTTGGGGAGGTTATAGTCGCCGACGAGCTGGGTATGGATGGGGCCGGTGGTCGCGCCGTGTGTGATGTCGAGGTGGAGAAAAGAGTCGGGGGCTTCTGACGCGACGCCGACGAAGTCGGCGTCGCGGGTGCCGTAAGTAATGATGTGCGGGATGCCCCGGCTCATCTCCCGCAGGTCGGCGCTATCGGTCAGCACGAAGGCCGTACCGTCGTGCGTGCGGAGGAAATCATACAGTTCACCCTTTCCTTTTTTTACCCCTTCGGGGCCGCCGAACCCTTCGAGGTGAGCCTTGCCGATATTAGTGATGATCCCGTGGGTAGGGAGCGTGTATCGGCAATACGCTTCAATCTCATTCCGGTGGTTCGCGCCCATCTCTATCACGGCGAGCTGGGCGTCGGGGCGGACGGACAGGATGGTGAGGGGGATGCCGATATGGTTGTTCAGATTGCCTTTCGTGGTGTAGATCGTGAACGTCGATGAAAGGACGGCATGGATCAGTTCCTTGGTCGTCGTCTTGCCGTTGCTGCCGGTGATGGCGATAAACGGGATGTCAAATTGTTTCCGGTGATGGAGGGCGAGGGCCTGGAGGGTGGTAAGGACATCGGGGACGAGAATGATGCGGTCAGCGGCATCGGGCGGGATGAGATCTGCGGTATCCGGGGGGATGCGGTCAGCGGTATCCGGGGGGATGAGATCGCTGTCGTCCCGGACCGGGAGCCCGGTGTGCGCCGGAAACTCATCGACGATCGCATAGGCTGCACCCAGTTCGAGGGCGCGGGCGGCGAACCGGTTCCCGTTGAAGTTGGGGCCCTTGAGGGCAAAGAAGAGATCGCCGGGCCGGAGTTGGCGGGTATCGGTCCGGATGGAAGGGTGGCGGAGGTAGATGTCGTAAAGTTGCGGGATGGTCATAAAAAGGTGTTACCAAAAGAAATTGATCTGCATTGACTCTCGTCATCGACTATTTAATCGTATCGAAATAGGGCGCGGCCTCCTCCTTTTGCACGAAGGTCAGTTTGGGGGATTGATTGAGACCCCAGGGAAAATCACATCTCAGATAATACTTTTCCCGGGGTTTGATATCGATCGGAAGGGATGTTTCCTTTTTCCCGATGTTGGCATGCAGGTTCGCCGGCCCAGGCTTCAACAGCCGGACAATGTAAGATGATTTATTGGTCATCTGGCATATCGGCGCATCATCCAGGTACAACGTATAGTAATTGGCCCATTCGGTCAATTTGCCGGGTCTGAATACATACAAGGTTGCCGAATTGGCAAAGACCGAGTCGATCGCGGCTTTTCTCAGCGCTACCAGGCTGTCAGCCCGTGGATTGACAACCAGTTTGTTTTTGGCGTCGCGGTACTGTTTTATCCACATCGTGTCGGCGCTCACAACAGGATTCGACGGTTTGTCCAGCGAGGTTTGAACAATATAATAATCGGGCGTCACGCTGGTGATCGTATTCACAAATTTGTGTCTTTTTACAAGCTGCTGCGTTTCCCTGGATGCATCCTCCAATCCCGAATTATAAGCCAGGACATATGAACAGTCGCTGATCCAATGGATTTCCCAGATGACGGTCTGATGCGCCGACGCATTAAATTCGCGTTGTTCGTCCGCCGTCCGCGTGGAGACGATCTTTGAGCCATCGCTTTTGACAAAATAAATAAAAGTGCCGCTTTTTATGTCGGTACAGGCGGGCGACTGGCTAAAAGCTGCCGGCGGCAGGATCAGGCAACAGCCAAGGACAACAGCCAGACAGCGCGGTCGAATCGGGATGCAGTGTTTCATATCGATTTCCTTAGGCCATAAAATTAGTGACTATATTGAATTTCGGGTCACACAGATGCAACAATTCCCGGGCGGCCGCGTCCCTTTGGACACACCAACACCATCCCGCCATGTTCCGAAATTATTGGAAAATCGCCGTCCGGCAGCTGGGGAAACAGAAATTCTATTCCTTCATCAAGATCGGTGGCTTTGCGCTCGGCATCGCGACGTGCCTGCTGATCACGCTCTATATCCGGTTCGAGCTGAGCTTTGACCGGGATTATCCGAATCGGGACCGGCTTTACCGGGTCGTGCAGGGCTATCTCGAAGACAACGGGACGGAGGGCAGGGGAGTGTGGATGCAGGCGCCGTTTGCGAAGGCCATCCTCAAGGACTTCCCACAGGTGGAGCAGATCGGTCGGATCATGCCCGGGGAACTTTTCTACGGCGCGGGTAGCAATGAAGTCCGGCCGGAGGGAAGGACGGAGGACACTTACGAGGAAGGGTTCACCTATGCGGACCAGTCGGTACTGGACATGTTCGGCATCCGCATGATCTATGGGGACCGGGCCCGTGCGTTGACCGAGCCGGCCAGCGTGGTGCTTTCGAAACGAAAGGCCG
>DATJMG010000192.1:0-6897 GCA_035508835.1 Puia sp. | reverse complement strand
TCTCATCCTGCTTGGCCTCAGCTCGGGAGTTTACGCTGCGCTCAAGACGACGGAAAACAAAGCGCCCGATCCCGCCAAGCCCAAAACAACCTAGATATGGCAAAAGGTGGTGGCGAGTTAGGGAGCTCTTCTTTTAACGATAAAACCAAGTGTTATGGGATTTTGGGATTCCGTTAAGGATTTTTGGGGTTCGGCAAAATGTTCGGTCAATATTCATGACTGGGGGTCCTGGAGCGCTAAAGTACCAGGTAACTGTACGCAATCGCATACCTGTACCAGGTGCGGGAAAACGGCAGGTGAAGTCAACCATGACTGGCCAGTCTGGCGATATATTGAGGAGGGTGATTGTATGCAATCCCGCAGTTGCAAGCATTGTAGTGAGACAGAGAATCGAATGAGCCATGTGTGGGAAGAGTGGCGCTATGCTGCTCCTAAATCATGTGATCAAATAAGATTTTGCCACCGGTGCGGCAGAAAGGAGGTTCATGTGGCCACAAAAGGCGATCATGAAATGGGCGAACCGGAAAGGGTATCTTGTAGTCATCTGGTACGGAAATGCAAAAGGTGCGTTTATTCCGATGATGTTTATCTGGTGACAAGTGAGTACAGGCACCGTTTTGGGCCATGGAAACCGGAGGGGTTCAATGATATCCGTATTTGTCTGGATTGCGGACATAGGGAACGAAGGCACAAATAGTACGCCCTCAAAACGGCGCATACTTAAACGACTTGTCCGGATGCGGCGGAACTTTCGGCGGTTCCACCGGTTCGGCCGCGATCTTCTTCTTCAGGTAGTCGATGGCGGCATCCAGCTGGGCGTCGCCCCCGCGATAGGTGGCATAGGGCAGGTTGTCGACGACGATATCCGGGTCAACACCATGGCCTTCGATCAGCCACTTGCCTTCGGGGCCGAAGACCCCCATCTCCGCGGCGCTGGCGATGCCATTGTCGACGAGACGATTATCCTGGGACAGCCAGATCTCCCCGCCCCAGGTGCGCATCCCGATCACTTTGCCCATGCCCAGGCGCCTGAAGCCTTCCGTGATCGCCTCGCCGTCCGACGCGGTCGTCTGATCGCAGAGGATCACCATATGGCCGCGGAACGCCTCCTGCATGTTCCAGGTCGGGCCGCCGGAGCGGGACTGCCAGTACATCCAGGCCTTGCGGAGCAGCTTCTCGAGGACCCAGCTGTCGATATTGCCGCCGTTGTTGTGCCGGACGTCGAGGATCAGACCCTTGCGGTTGAAGATGGGGTAATATTGTTTGACGAAGTCATCCATGTCGCCCGCGCCCATGGCCCGGAGGTGGATATAGCCGATATCGCCGCTGCCTTCGGTTTCGGTGCGCTCCCGCCGCGTCAGCTCCCATTCGCCATAACGCAGGCTCCGGTCGGCTGCCGAACTGATGGGCCGGACGATGGCTTCGGACACGTGGCCCTGGCGGTCGAGCAGCGTCAGCTTGACGGGGACGTCGACCTTATTGGCAAGCAGCATGGAGATATCGGGGGTTGCGGGGGTGTTGGAGGCTCCGGCGGCGGGTCCGGGGGATGCGGGGTTTCCGGCGCTTGCGTCCAGCGGCGCGTTGTCGACGGCGGTGATGATATCGCCTTCATGGATGCGCAATTCGGGTTTGTCGAGCGGGGAGGATTGATCGGGGTAGTCGGGGTCGCTTTGATAGATGTGTTCGATGGTGTAGCCGCGGGGTGTTCTGGTGAGGCGCGCGCCGAGGAAGCCGGTGGGGATACGGTCCGGAGAGATCCTTTTGTCGCCTCCATAGACAAACGTATGCAGGGCGGAGAGCTCGCCGACCATCTGTGCCAGCAGATCGTCGAGCTCATACCGGTCGGTGAGGCGCCCGACCAGCGGCTCGTATCGTTTCCGGACGGCCAGCCAATCGACCTTGTGCAGGTCGCGGTCGTAGAAGTAGTCGCGCATCATCCGCCAGGCGTCGGCAAATTCCTCTTTCCATTCTTCGACGGGGTCGATGAGGAAGTTCCAGCTGGCGAGTTCGACCTTGCTTTTGTCGGCATCGATCTTCGCGCCGCCCGCATCATCGACGGCGATGTTGCCATTGCGGTAGGTGACCAGGATGCGCTTTTTATTGGTGGAGATGGTGAAGCTGGCAACGCCGGCGGCTACTTCAACCGGGTCGTATTTCTTGCTTTCTTTGGTCTTGAGCGCATATAGTTTTGAGCCGTCGTGGTTGCCGGCGGGTCCGTAGTCGAGCCAGTAGAGCCAGCCATCGGCGGTCTGGAGGTCGCCGAGGTTGCCGCTTTTGACCGGGAGCTCGTAGAGCTCTTTTTGGATGGCGGGCCAGTCGTAGGAATGGGGAGTGGGTGTCTTGTGGGCGGGAGCGGCGCCGGGCGTCTTCGCGGGTTGCTTGGGCGTGGGGTCGCCTGCGCCCGGCGTGAACGTGCTATCCGTCAGCCACGAGTCGGTCGTCAGGAAGGGGAACCGCGCCGCCGTGTCGAGCGGCATGGCGTAGAAGTTGCGCGTATCGGTATAGAACGGCTCGGGTTGTCGCGGCCCCCAGGGGGAGGTGACGAGGGTGTGTAGGTTGCGCTCCGACACAAAATATAACCACTTCCCATCGGACGACCAGGCGGGGCTAAAGCTGTTCAGGCGGCTGGTGGTGATCGGCTGCATCTTCATGGTCTCGCGGTCTACGATGGACAGCTGGTTGACGTCATTCTCGAGTCCCTGGCCAAAAATGAGGAACCGGCTGTCCGGCGACCAGTCAAAGCCGCCGATCCCGTTATAGGCCTTGTCGTATTCGAAGCGGGTGGCGCCGGTAGCTGCGTCCACGATTCTCAAAACGTCATTTTTATCATCATACGCAATATATTTTCCGTCCGGCGATACGGCAAAATCCCGGATCATGACCGGCGTATGCCGGGTGAGCTGCTTGCCGGGATCGCTCCCGTCGGCGCTCATGCTCCAGATCTCGTATTCCCCGCTGGCGTCGGAAAGGACGGCGATCGTATGTTCATTGACGAAATGCACGGCCTTGCAGCGGATGCCGCTCTGCCGCGTGACCTCAATCCAGCGATCGCTTTTGGCAGGCGAGACGAAAACGCGGCCGCGGCTGATGATGGCCACGTATTTCCCGTTGGGTGACAGGTCCATGTCCGTGATCGACTGAACGGGGCTTTTTATCCACTTGGGCTTTCGCTGGTCGAAGTCGGACAGGAGCCGGATGTCGAGCATTTTGTCGCTGTTGTCCTTTGTATCATAGAGCCACAGGTCCGCGCCTTTCTGGTAGACGATCCGGCCTTCCGACATGGAGGGCGATTCGATGTCCCAGCCGCTGGAGTGGGTTTCCTGTCTTGTGTCCTTGCCGCTCTTGTCCATCGACCAGATGTTCATCGTCCCGTCGCGGTCCGAGAGGAAGTATACCCGGCCGTTATAGAGCATCGGGTGGCTGCTGGTGCCGTCGAAGTCGCCGGTGAGGTTGACCGCTTCCGATTTACCGTCGAACCGCCAGATCTGTTGGATATAACCGCCCTTGTAACGTTTGGTCTTGCTTCCCTGATTGGGCAGGCGGGTGAAGAACAGCACGCCGTTCTCGTCATAGACCCCGTCTGCCGCCTCCGACAGGGGGACAGGCTCGGTCGCGAGGGATCTTGTATCGATGGACCGGAGCTGCGGGATGGGGTAGGTGCTGTAGGCGCTGGTGGCGTAGAGAAGCCGGCCGTCCTCCAGCCAGGCGGTAGGCCGGGCGCTGCCGTCGAGGTCGTAGGTGAGCCTTCTGGGGACGCCGCCGTCGAGCGGCATGACGTAGACTTCATTGGGGCCTTCGTATTGACCGGTGAAGGCCACGGTCTGTCCGTCGGGGGAGATGACGGGGTTGGTCTCGAGCCCTTCGTGGGTGGTGAGGCGGGCGGCGGCGCCGGTGGTGAGGTCATATTTCCAGAGATCGCCTTCGGCGGTGAAGACGATGGTGTTTTTCCAGATGGCGGGGGTGCGGTAGTAACCTTTCAGTTGCGGGGGTGCGGACTGCGCGGCGGCAGGTTGGGCGTGGGCGCGGACGGTGGGGACGGGGAGCGCGAGGCTCAGGGCGAGCGCGACGCGGAGCGCGGTTAGCTTTGGCGGCATGGCGGAGAGATTTAGGGGCTGAATTTAGGGAATATCTTATTTCAACGCGCTCTCGTAAAATTTCTTTTCGTCCTGCAGCAATTTCGCGTCCGTATCCTTGCTGACATACACCATATGCCCTGCCTTGTAGTAGTTCAGGACGATGTGCTTGCGCACATCCGGTCTCAGTCCCATGTGGGCTACCATATATTCTGCGTTATAGACCGGGGTGGCCAGGTCATAATAACCGCATACGACATCGACGTGCAGATGGGGGTTCTGGGTCATGGCGCTCCTCAGTGTCTCCGAGACGTCCAGGTAGCTGTTCTCCGCCGGTTTGTAATCCCACGGGCGCACATCGGCCGTAGATTCGTACGGGATATCGTTCTTATAGCCCAGGTCTTTGCGGACGTACTCGTTGAAGGTCGCCACAAAAAGACCTACAAGGTTCGCATCACTCGCGTCGTAGCTCGGGCGCTCGCCGGCATCGTCTATATCCTCCCCCGTAAAGCGGCTGTCGTACCGCCCTACGATCTTCCCTTCGCTGCGAAGCAATTCCTTGAAGAACCGGAAGGCGGTGATCCGCTCCCTGGCATCGCGGATATAGTCTTTGGAAAGCCCGGTAAAATAGTGAATGGAGTCGACCACGCGGTCGGTCAGCTCCGCCGGGGCGGCATCACCCTGAAGCAGGAAGGAAGCATAAGTGCCGCCCGCGAATGCCCTGGCCTTTTCCATCAGATCGGGCGGGGGCAGGGCTTCCAGGTCCGCGGAAAGCCGTTGGTGATACTGCGCGGTAGTAGCATAAGTGGGGAGGAAGAAGATATACGGCATCTCATTCCCGTGGCTGAAATCGATCAGCTCGAAATTCAGGACCGAAGAAATGAGCGTTATACCATTGAGGTACATTCCGTAGCGGCTTTGCAGGTACCCGGACAGTCCTGCGGCCCTGGTCGTGCCGTAGCTTTCGCCGGCGATGAACTTCGGGCTGCTCCAGCGCTGGTTTTCCGTCACGTACAGGCGGATAAAATCTCCCACCGAAGCCAGGTCCTCGCTATAGCCATGGAACTCGCTGGCCGGGTCCCCTTTGAGGGGGCGGCTGTACCCGGTAGAAACGGGATCAATGAACACCAGGTCGGTAAACCCCAGCCAGGTGTAGGGATTGTCCTCGTACTCATAGGGCGGAGCCGGCGCGTCGCCCTTGTCGTCGGCGAACTTTACCCGGACGGGACCGAAGGATCCCATGTGCAGCCAGATGGAAGCTGACCCCGGGCCGCCGTTGAATACAAAGGTGACCGGGCGTTTTGCCTTCCCGCCCGCGTCATCCACGGCATAGGCCACATAGAAGATCTTCGCGATGGGTTTTTCCTCCGCATTGCGCATCAACATATACCCCGTCGTGGCGGTATATTCGATCAGCTTTCCTTCCACGGTCATGCGGTGATGCGTTACCGATGGGCGGCCTACGGCGGTGTCGATCTTTTCGCGGGCCATGCTGTCTTTGATGGTCACGGAGACATTTTCCTCGGCGCCTCGCTCCGGGCGAGTGGGACGTTGGGCGATGGCGGGAAGACAGGCGATGATCAGGACGGCGGTTGAAACGGCTGGTAGAAGATTTCTCATACTATAGTATTGAAGTCGGGAGTGTTGGGATGTGTGGGGATTTTTCGGCATGAAGATAAGGATAAATGGTTGGAAAGCGGGGCCGGGTTTTGCCGGGCGGATCGAAATAGCAGTATCTTTGGGTCGGATGGTCTTTTTAAGTCGACTATGAACCAAGTTGTCCAATTCATCATCAACCGGGATGCGGAGGGTTTGAGGCGTGCCCTTTCCAACGATCCCTCGTTAGCCAATGCGGGTATTCCGATACCCGGCGATCCTCATGAAAACGAGCGGCTTGGTCATCCGCTGCACCGGCTTTGCGATGCGGTTTTTGCGGGCCTGATCACGGAGACGGAGGCCATCGATGTCGCCCGGGTATTCCTTGAACATGGCGCCGATATCGACGGGTATAAGGCGCGGGGTGATATCAATACGCCCTTGAGTGCGTCGGCTGGTTTGAATGCGGAGACGTTGGCGCTCTTTTATTTGCAACAGGGCGCCGATTTTTTATATGTCGAGCCCAAGGGCGGCAGTACAGCGTTGCATTGGGCGGCCATTTGCGGTCTTGACCGGCTGGTTCGGGAGCTCATTGAGAAGGGTGCGGAGATCAACCGCCGGGATCGGACGTACAATGCCACGCCTGTCGATTGGGCGGCATATGCGATGAGCACGGATGACAAGGCTTCGCTGCACCATCAGATGGATTGTATCAGGGTGTTGCTGGCTGCCGGGGCGGATCGGGCGTTGTTGAGTGAGGAGACGCGGCGGATGTTGAGTGAGGCGGCGGAGGGTGATGAGGGGTTGAGTGGCTGATTTCTTCGCGCGGCGGACACGGTGGAATATATTTCGGTATATTAGCTCATCCTTCCTACTTTAAACCAGTGTCAATATGTCCTTCTGGTGGGTCAATCACAAGCAAACTGCTAATGAAGAAATTAGCGAGGGCTACATTTGGTCGCCTCGAACAAATAAAGACGGATCGAGAAATGAAGCCTATCTAAATCTAACTCGAGTTAGGCCTGGCGAAATGATTTTTTCGTATGCCAATGGGGTAATTCAAGCAGTTGGTATAATTAAGTCGTTAGCAGAAGATGAGCCAAAGCCGGTGTCTTTTGGTTCGGCTGGAGATCGATGGGATAAAGAGGGTTGGATGGTTAGGGTCAAATGGGTTCGGCTTAGGACTGCTATTCGACCTAAGGACTTTATAGACGAAATTGCTCCTTTA
>DATJMG010000191.1:0-10779 GCA_035508835.1 Puia sp. | reverse complement strand
CCTTCGCCAGCACCGAATCGGGCCGGATATAATTCACGACGTCGAACTCTTTCGCCTCCGGGATGTCACGTCGGAAACCTGCATCCACCAGGATATTCTTCCCATTGTCCCCCCTGATCAGCCATATACTGAAGTCGATCTGTACGCTGTCCGTGTCCGGCCCCTTGTCCGACCACATCGAAATCGGCGTTGGATGCGCCATCCCTGCAAACCGGATCGCATAAACCTTATAGCCGGGAGCCTGCGCACGGCCCTGACCAGACATCGCCCCGACCAACAAAACCGCAAAAAACATCGACGTCTTTCTCATAAGCTATTCAACATAATGCAGCGACAGAAACTTCATAAGGCATCAGTTTTTGACTTGCAGCAAGACTAGTTGCCCCCGATGGTAGCTGAGATGATTGGTTCGGCTGATCAGAACATTCAAGCGGTTCCTGTTGGGTTCTTTCCGGAAGTCTTCTTCGGAAATGTTGGAATGTCGGGTAAACCAGTCACCAGGCAGCAAGTTTCTTATTTCTGTCATCAGGCGGTCGTTGACTTTTTGCCATTTATCTCTTAACTGGCTTGCCGGGGGTAAGGGATCGACAGTTTTGTCCGGCGCATCTATGAAAATGGGTCGTAGTTCAGGAAACATCACTTCCCCAAGCCGCAACAGCGGCAGCATCAGATCGTGCACAGCCGTCAAGTGACCGAGCAGGTAAATACCCCTGTTCCTGGATGGCGACACTTCTTGCATCAATTGCTCATCGGTCAGTTTCCCGAGCAGCGTATTCGTCAAGTTGAGCTGACTTTGCCAGCTGTCGATAACCATTTTTGTAATTAGCTCCTGATCATTCATAGCTCGAATATAATGAAATGGACCGAATAACCTATTTGACCCGTACCCTCATGACCTTATCCGACGCCGTGATATATAGCACATCCTTCGTCTGATTGAACGCACAATTCGACGCCGGACGCCCATAGATCCGGATCAACCCCAGCAGCTTCCCCGCCGGACTAATGATATTGATCCCATCCGGCCCCGCCGCGAACAAATTCCCGAACCGGTCGATCTTAAATCCATCCGCCCCTTGCTTCACTGCTGCCCGGGCCTTCAACGGCGCCCCATCCAACAATACCCTCCCGCTCCGGATAGCCCCGCTGCTGTCCAGCTCAAACGCATCCCAATGCGTATGCTGATCATCACTGCTGCCTACATACAAGATGCTTTCATCCAGCGACAATGCAATCCCGTTCGGCCGTGAAATGCTATCGATCAGCAAACTCAGCCTGCCATCCGGAGCGATCTTGTAGACCCCCTCGAATTTCAGCTCCCGCGTAGGATCATTCTCATGCCTGGGCAACCCATAGATCGGATCGGTGAAATAAATATTGTCCTTACTGTCCACAATGATGTCATTAGGACTATTGAATTTCTTGCCCTCATAGGTTGCCGCCAGAACAGTGAACGCCGGCCGAGGCGAATCCAGCGGCGCATCCAGCCTGACCACCTGGCGGTTACCCGACTGACAAAGCAATAATCGCCCTTCCCGGTCCAGGGTCAGCCCGTTCGAACCATTCTCCCCGTCCCGGAAGGCTGTATCCGTATAGCCGGACGGCGTCAGAAAGGGAACCGGCGTGTCAGCACCATTCCACCGATAGATCGTATTCTCCCGAACCGCCGAGAAGAGCAGCATCTGCTTCGATGGTACCCAGATCGGGCCTTCCGACCATTTATAATGACGACCGACTACCTCGACCACCGCATTGCTGTCGATAATCCCGGCGGCACTGCTGTCATATAATTCTACCTTACCGGCAATAGTGTCCTTACCCGCTGAAGGAGAGCCGGCCGGAGTGTGGCACGCGCTGCCGGCAATCAGCCAGCAACCGGCCGCCAGAATGATCATCCCCCGCATATGTTTTGATGTAGTTTTCTATCATCCGGCGTCAGTGACGGAACACGATCTCATAAATAGCCGACCACAGTTTGCCCGTCACATAGACCTTATCGGTATTCGGATCGTACGCTATCCCATTCAGTACGTCACTTCCGGGATTCCGGTTTTTTTCCTGCTCTACCAGTGACGTCAGATCCAGCTTGCCCACAACCTTCCCATCGGCAGGATCGATCTTCACTACGTAATTCTGCGTATACCGATTGGCATAAATATAATGATCAATATATTCCAGCTCGTTCAAACTGTCGAGCGGCGCGCCATTTTCCGTCACCGCCAGTGTCCTGACAGGCTTCAACGTAACCGGGTCCAGATAAGTCAATTGGGAAGTGCCGTCTGACATGATCAGTGAATTGCTGTCGGTCGTCAATGCCCACCCTTCAGCATTTTGGTACCGGAAACTATCCACCCGCCGGAATGTCGCGGCATCATAGACGAACCCGGTACGATTCTTATAAGTCAGCTGGTACAACTTACCTTTAAAGAATACAATCCCCTCGCCAAAATAGCGATTGCGGTCCAGCTCGATCTTTTTGTCCACCTTACCCGACCCGAGATCATCGATCCCGATCATCGAACTCGTCCGCGGAATATCCGCCGGAGCACCGCTGCTCTCAAAAAAATGATGGTCGTAGTAAACAAAACCCTCGGTATAGCAAGTCGTATCATGCGGATAGACATGTCCGACACCGTAATTTATCATGGGGACCGAAGCAGGAGAAAGAAGTTCAGCGCCGGAAGCGCCGGAACCTTCATTTGATCCACCCTCACAGCCGATCAGCCAGCACAGCGCCAAAAGCAGACATGGGGACCGCGCCATGGCCTTTTATTGGACAAATTAACATTTTTGATGGCCAATTCCTTTATTTTTGCCGGGGTTTTTTCGACCGGGATAATAATTGCATTTTTCACCCATTCATCCGCATCAGGCGCCGATTGTCCTTCAAATAGGGAAAAATTGGTGGTTATGGGAATGTTAAAACGTATGCAAATTGCAGCAAAAGTAATAGTTTGCCGGTCCTAAAAGAAACTCAATAGACTCGTATGAAAAAATTGATTGTCTGTGTTTTATGTTTGACGTCCACCCACCTTTTCGCCCAGTTTCGCTTTGGTATTCAAGGTTCGTTCAGTTCTCTCAATATGTGGCAGCTCGACCAGATCGGCGGCTTGCCTACCGGGGCTCAGACGCGGCAGATGAACGGCTTTCAGGGCGGTGTGTTCGCGGAATATGATCTGGGCTACACGGGTCTGACGCTCCAACCTGCTCTGATGTATGCGGAAAATGGAACTAATTTCGGTAATACACAAGGGTTTACTGACAACGCCAATTATTCCATCGGTTACTCCAGCACCTACCTGCGCATCTATTCGCTCCGGCTTCCCGTAAATCTGGTATACAAATTCGCCATCAGCACTAAATGGAAGGTATTCGCCGGAATAGGACCTTATGTCGCTTATAACCTTGGTGGGACCGAAAAGGGATACGCCCAGATCGTTTATACATCGAACGATGAGCCCGGCGCCTTTCCCATCAACAACACTTTGAAACATTCCAGCAACCCCTCCTATGCTCCCGGTGGCGTATCGAACATCACCACTTTTGACATGGGCGCGGATGTGTTGTTTGGTCTCTCCTATAAGCGGTTTGATTTCTCCGCCAGCTACAATCGCGGATTTATTCAGGTCTATCATACCGCATATACCGACCTCGGCAACGACTTCTGGAACTTTACGGTGGGCTACACCCTCTTTGGTCACGCACGCAAACCCCGGCTCTGACAAACGCCCCCGGCTAGAAGCGGCCGTGTTGCGATAAGTCCTGTATCACCGGAACCTCCGATGATGTCTTTTCAAAAATTGCGGGGATGATTACACCCGGACGAAAGCCACACCCGGAATTCGGATCCGTGAGTAATTGCGATATAGCCACCGATCGAAACCCGAAAGCAAAATAAATGATACAGGAAGAGTCGCCGCCAGGCCTATAGATTGCGCGATTTTCCTCATAGCGCAGCGTATCCATCAAAGACCCCGACTCATAGTTGGGATATCCTTCATTGAGATAGAGACACAACGCTATCGTCCCGGTATCTAATAACCGGACACGTATTTCGCCATAGTGACCGACGATCTTGCTGTTCTTTACTTCCCCTTTCAAAAGATAGGTGCCCATGGGATTGATAAATGCCGGGTTATCAGTGCGCAGACCTCCGCCAAGCAGGAATAACGACACGAAGAATATGTTCCTCATACACGATCGATTTAGGCGTAAAAAGAAAGCCTTCTCATGTCGTTCTTATTGCCAAATTACAAAATCCGACATCGTCGGTAAATTCATCCCGCGGATTGTCAGAATGGATGATTGACCTCGCGGCGCTGACAAGTATCGATCATGCTCACAATCGCCTTGACGATCCTGTCCTTTTCATCAAACGCAATCAGGTGTCCCCTCCCCGGTATCATTTGGATATTCAGATAGGGGACATTCGTTAAATGCTCCCGCGCAAAAGTCTCATTGCTCGTATCCACCAACTTATCCTCCGCCCCCTGCAAATATATCACCGGCACATGGATCCGCCCCCAAAGCGGCAACATCTTCGTCAACTCCTCCCTGTGATGAACCTTCTCCCGGTTGGCCGTCTGCAACATCCGCGGAACAACCCAATGGATCAGCGGGCTCTCCACCGGATAAGTGAACCAGAAATACTCCTCCCGCCCCGGACCTAACGGCGGCGCCATCAGGATCAGCCCATCCACCAGCTGCGGATAATCCATCGTCAACCGCGCAGCGATCGGCGACCCATAACTCACGCCCACAACAATCACCGGCCGGTGCACATGATTCACGCTGTCCAGTATCTCATGGATGATCGCAGCCTGCGCATGAATGTCCGGCAGCGGGTCCGCCAACCCGGAGTAACCATAACCGGGGCGGTCGACCGCATACATCGTCGCCCTCGACAACAATACACTGTCGGCCAGATAACCCTTCCAATAACTCATGGAACTCGGAGCACCGTGAATAAAGAGAACGGTTGCCTCCGGATTATCCCCCACCCGGATATAGCGGATCTTTCTGCCGAGTGACTCATAATAGGAAATATGCGGCACGATATGCCGGGCCTTGAACCATTCGATCAGATCCTTATCATCCATCCTGAATTGCACAAAACGGTCCCCGATCAATAACGCAGCAATCAAAAAGATCACCGCACCCATCATAAATCTCAATAAAATCCTGCCGATTCTTAGGATCATACCTTAGCAATAACGGTTATAGCTTACCCGACACTAAAATTACAGCAAATCAGAGTAGATTCGTCGCACGAATCAGCCGATTTATGTAACATTTTTCCTTTCCGCCTGAAAATTTTTTATCTTGTCAAATGATCCTTACACTCCTCTCCCATCAAT
This sequence comes from Puia sp., assembly GCA_035508835.1. Taxonomy (GTDB): domain Bacteria; phylum Bacteroidota; class Bacteroidia; order Chitinophagales; family Chitinophagaceae; genus Puia. The sequence continues at coordinate 5,422 of DATJMG010000191.1, read as the reverse complement.
GGAAGGCATTCTGGCGCAGCCGAAGCGCCGGCAAGAACCTCGCCACACAGCTTGTCATCGGATTTCTCGCCCTCTACCTGCTGGCCTGCGCTCTCTTCCTCGGGTTTTCCTTCCGGCACCTGCTGCCCGAATTGTTCCCCGCACAGAATATCATAAAAGCCTTCTGTGGTCTGATCCTCTATTATTTCATGGTAGATATCCTGACGCGCTTCCTGGTTCAGGAGCTGCCCGTCCTGGCGGTCCAACCCTACCTGGCCCAGGACATCCGGCGACGCCAATTAGTCCGCTTCCTCAACCTGCGCTCCATATTCCACTTTCTCAACCTGCTGCCGATCTTTATCTTCATCCCCTTTGTCATAACCGTCATCGGACCCGCTTACGGCCCGCTCGCGGCCGCCTGCCTCGTGGTCGCCATCCTCGCCGCCATTCTCTTCAACCACTTCCTGGTCTTGTATGTGAAGCGCCAGACAATCATCAACAGCTGGTGGCTCGTTGGCCTTCTTGGCGCGGTTGGCATCCTGATCACCCTCGACCACTTTCATGTTTTTTCCATTAGCGCCCTGTCCACCGCCCTCTTCACCACGCTGCTGAAATACCCCGCCCTTACCATTGCTTTTATCTTCCTGGCATATTGCTCGTTCCTGAATAACAGCCTTTTTCTGCTGCATAACCTCTACTTCGAAGAAATAACGCGAAGAGGCCGCCGGCGTCAGTCTGCCGAATACGCCTGGCTCCAGCAATGGGGGCTCGCCGGGGAACTCGTTGGTCTCAACCTCCGGCTTATCCTCCGAAATAAAAGGGCCAGATCGGTTGTGTTGTTCTCCTTCGTGATCCTTCTGTATGGATTTATATTTTATAAACCGGAATTTCTGAAACAAGCGCATACCCCCTTTATTCTCATGGGCGCCCTGTTCATCACGGGCGTATTTATCATGAATTTCGGTCAGTTCCTTTTCGCCTGGCACAGCAGCTATTTCGACAGCCTGATGTCACTGCCGGTCAGTATCCCGGTCTTTATCCGGTCTCAGTTCCTGATGTTCATCGCAGTCAGCACGATATCTTTTGTGATCGCCTCCCTCTACGGCCTGATCAGCTGGAAGGTCATTCCCTTCCAGTTCGCCGCCTGGTTGTATAATATCGGGATCAACTCCGTCGTCGTTGTTTTTTTTGCGACCCGCAACTATAAAGCGATCGACCTGGCCAAAAGCGCGAGCTTCAATTACCAGGGTACCGGTTTGACCCAATGGCTCAACGTCCTGGCTTTCCTGCTGTTTCCGCTATTACTCTTCACGGGCCTGTCCTACCTGTTTAACCTGTGGGTATGCGTAGCTATCATCGGAGCCCTTGGCCTGGTAAGCCTGTTGTTGCAGAACTGGTGGATCGGTATCCTCACAAGACAATTGCAGCTCCGAAAACACCTTATCCTGTCAGGCTTCCGTGAAAAATAGCCCTCAACAAAACCCCCGCCGCTGAACAAAACCCCCGCAGCTAAACACCCCGCCACCTTAAAAAAAATTCTCTCTTTATGATCACCGTCAATAATATCATTAAAGCATACAACGGCAATATCGTCGTCAACATCCCCCGATTGGAAACCCTGCAGGGCGAGATAATCGGTCTGGTGGGAAACAATGGCGCCGGCAAAACGACCTTCTTCCGCCTCATCCTCGATCTCGTCCGCGCCGATAAAGGCGAGATCATCTCCAACGATAAAAATGTCGCCACCACCGAAGACTGGAAGAACTACACCGCAGCCTATCTCGATGAAGGCTTCCTGATCAACTACCTCACTCCCGAAGAATATTTCTATTTTGTCGGCTCACTCAACAACCGCTCCCGCTCCTATGTTGACGAGTTCCTGCGGAATTTCGATGCCTTCTTCGCCGGCAGTATCCTCCGCAGCGGTAAATACATCCGCGACCTTTCAAAAGGCAATCAATTCAAAGTCGGTATCGCCGCCTGTCTCCTCCGGGAACCCCGGGTGCTCATCCTCGACGAACCGTTCGCCAACCTCGACCCCTCCTCCCAACTGCGCCTGATCAAAATGCTGAAGGAATGGCGGGAACGCAATCCGATGACCATCTTCGTGAGCAGCCACGATATCAACCATATCTCGGATGTGTGCAGCCGCATTCTCCTGATGGAAAAAGGCAGGATCATTAAAGATTTCGACACGACATCCGATACATTGCAGGAACTGGTGTCTTATTTCAAGGTATGAAATACCGCTATTCGTTCAAAAATGTCAGCATCTGGAGTGACCTCAAAAATCCCGATAACCCCATTCGCCTCGATCTCGATATCAGCGACTACGGCCGCCTCCATTTCTTCTGCTCCAACTTTTCACCGTCGATCTTTAAGGTCACCAGGCCTCCCCGTAAGACCAGGATCGTCCCGTAAGGTCACCCTGTCATCCCGTTGGCCAACCGTACACCGGATGTATCGTTTCCGGACACCTCCTGCCGGCCGCGTACCCCCAACCCAATGACCCTTAGCGATTTGAAAATCCGGAAACCTATTTGTATCCCGATCCGCAAATGCCCGAATAATGCTGAAGAACTACCTGAAGCTCGCCTGGCGTAACCTCCTCAAGGATCGCCAATTCTCCCTGCTCAACCTCCTTGGCCTTTCCGTCGGCCTCGCCTGCGCACTCCTCATCGGCCTCTGGATCGCCGACGAATATGGAATGGAGAAGTACAATCTGAACGATGACCGGCTTTATCAGGTAATGAACAACAGCAAGACCTCCAATGGCCTGCAGACCGGTTCAAATACACCGGGTGTCCTCGCCAGGTCGCTAAAAGCCGAATTTCCGGAAATCGAGGATGCTTCCGAGGTATTACCAGCCTCGTGGTTTAATGACCCCACCACTCCAAGCGGCGTAGTGGCCTACGGCGACAAAAAATTGAATGCGACGCCCCAGTTTGTCGATAGCAACTTCTTCCGCCTGTTTACCTGTCCTGTTCTGGATGGCGACCGGAGCCGGCTTTTTGCCGATAAAAAAGGCGTGTTTCTATCTTCAGACATAGCAGAGCGGCTTTTTGGGACCACCCGGAACCTGGTCGGAAAGGTCATCCACTTCGATCAGTATGATTTTACCGGCGATTACGAGATCCGCGGCGTCTTTCAACCCAATCCGCCGAACGCTACCGAAAAGCCCGACCTGCTCTTCAACTTTGACCTTGCACTGGAAAAACGCCCCGGACTCAAAGAATGGGGTAATTCGGATCCGAATACTTTTGTGCTGCTCAAGCCGCACACGGATCTCGCCGCCTTCAACAGAAAGATCGCCCATTTCTGGGCTGCCAAACTGGGTATCAAGGACGAGTATCCCCGGATCTTCCTCAGCAAATTCTCCGATCGCTATTTGTATGATCGCTATGAGAATGGTGTCCAAAGCGGCGGCCGGATCGTTTACGTTAAGCTGTTTTCTATTATTGCCATCTTTATCCTGATCATCGCCTGCATCAATTTCATGAATCTGTCCACCGCCAGGGCTGCCCATCGCGCAAAAGAGGTGGGAATCAAGAAGGTGGTCGGCGCCGGCCGCGGCACCCTCATCCTGCAATATCTCGGCGAGTCCGTCCTGCTGAGCACCGCCTCCCTGCTGGCGGCCCTCGCTATTTGCGAACTGCTGCTCCCCGTCTTCAACCACATTACCGGAAAGGAATTGACCCTCCGCCTTGGCCTGTCCACTCTTCTTGCGCTGGCGGCCATCACCCTGTTTGCCGGGCTCTTTGCCGGGAGTTATCCGGCGTTTTATCTATCCGGCTTCCGCCCGGTAGCGGTGCTGAAGGGGACGATAAAGACCTCCTGGGCCGAGCTATGGGCCCGAAAAGGCCTGGTCGTTTTCCAATTTACCCTGTCGGTGCTTTTTATCGCCGGCGTGCTGGTCATCTACCGGCAGGTATCCTATATCCAGTCCCGGGACCTGGGCTATAACCGCGACCACGTTATCGATTTCAACATCCCCATTCAATTGGATTCCACCTATCTCGTCCACGCCGCAAGCTTTGTAAACGAGCTGAACAACATCCCAGGCGTCGTGAATGCAGGCAGCCATTCACATAATCTGACCGGCGACCATGGCGGGATCAGCGGCCTGACATGGCCGGGGAAACCTGCCGGCCTCGATATCGATTTCGCCAACATCGAGATCGGCCCGAATTTTTTACAAACGGTCGGGATCAGGCTGAAAGCCGGCCGCTATTTCTCCCGGAATATGAGCCATGAGATCATCATGAACGAGACGGCAATTAAAGCAATGGGCCTCACAAACCCCATCGGCACCGTCGTTCACTTCTGGGACGAAACCCGCGAGATCATCGGCGTAGCCGCCGACTTTAATTTCGAATCCCTTTATCAACCCATAAAGCCCGCCTTTTTCCGCTGCTACCCTGTCACCAACTATGTCAGCGTCCGGATAAAGACCGGCGCCGAAGCGCAAACGATCGCCGCCATCCGTAAAGCCTATATGCGATTCAACCCCGGGATGGCCTTCGAATACAAATACCTGGACGAAAATTATCAACGACTGTATTCATCGGAGATCAGGATCGGCGTCCTCTCGCCCTATTTTGCCGGCCTTGCCATCCTCATCTCCTGCCTGGGCTTGTTCGGTCTTGCCGCCTTCAGCGCCGGCCGCCGTCAGAAAGAGCTCGGCATCCGCAAGGTCATCGGCGCGTCCGTTGCCCAATTGGTCTACCTCGTGTCCAAAGAATTTCTCTTGCTGGTCGCCCTGGCGATTGCGATCGCTTTTCCCCTGGCCTGGCTGGGAATGAACTACTGGCTGAATGAATTTGCCTACCGGACCCGGATCACCGCCGATCTTTTTTGGTTGACCGGTGCAACGGTAATATTCATTACTTTATTGACAATAAGCTATCAATCCATTTCCGCCGCCCTGGCCAATCCCGTCAAAAGCCTTCGAAGCGAATAACAAACCTGAACATTATTCCCTCACGATATTCTTTATCGGCACCGGCGGCGTAAAAGACTGGTCCTCCTCCGGCATCGCATAGATCGCCCGCACCACATCCATGCCCCTGACCACCTTCCCGAAAGCCGCATACCCCTGGCCGTCCGGATTGTTTCTCCCTCCATAGTCGAACCCCGGCTGATCGCCCACACAAATGAAGAATTCCGTTGTCGCCGTCCCCACCGCCTGTCTGGCCAGCGAGATCACCCCATCGGTGTGCAAAATATGCGTCTGCTGCGTCGACTCATGCGGCACCCCCGGCAGCGAAACCGCCCTGGCATGATCGGTCCTCCAGATCCCGCCCTGGATCAATTCCGAAGGGTCCGAGCCCGTCGCCTGGTTCTCCTCATTCAGCACCCGGTAAAAGTTGCCTCCCTTATAGAACCCCGAATCGACATAGGATAAAAAGGCGGCAACCGTCCGGGGTGCCTGACGCGGATACAA
>DATJMG010000190.1:0-7940 GCA_035508835.1 Puia sp. | reverse complement strand
TTTATCAAAGCATCCTCACTCTCCCTTTCGCCGCAAATCTGCGCTCAACCTCCTCGAAATCTGCGCTCATCCTCCTCTAAATCCTGCTTACTCTCTTCGAAATCCCGCTCATCCTCCTCGAAACCCTGCTTACCCTCCTCGAAATCCAGGTGCGCGCTTTTACGATATGCTTCGTATAAAAGTACGCTTCATCCAGCGCAATGTTGCACCGAAGTTCAAGCATTTTTTGCCATTCATCCTAATTGATCCGCAAAGCAATTGTTAAGATGCACGAAATGCCCATTTCCACATCATCTTCCAGCTTGGCTTCTTGCCATACATTAGTATACCGGTGCGATAGATTTTTCCGGCTAACCACGTGGTACCCAAAAACCCCAGCACAAGGCAGACCATGGAAAGGCCCAGCTGCCAATAGGGAACTGTACCCGGCACACCCGAAGGGATCCTGGCCATCATGACAATGGGAGAAGAGAAAGGGATTACACTGGCCCAGGTTGCCAGCGGTCCACTCGGATCCTGAACGACCACGGTCATGATCACGAATGAGAAGACGACCGGCAATGTGATCGGCAGCATCAGGGACTGTGCTTCCTGCGGGTCTTCGTTCACGGCACTTCCTACCGCGGCAAAGAGCGCGCTATAGAAGAGATAGCCGCCGATGAAGTAGAACAGGAAACAGAAGACGATCAGCCCCATATTGGTGTTGATGATAAAGTTGCTGAAATTGAAGCCCGCAGACTGGGCTTTCATTGCTGCACTTGCGGCTGCCGCTCCACCGGTCATCGGCGCGTTCTTCGTAGCGTTTTCCAGCGTTTCGTGCGGGATCACCCCCTGTGCGATGAAACCGATTGCCGCCAACAGCACCACCCACAGCAGGAACTGTGTAAGTCCCACCGCGCCGATCCCCGTGATCTTGCCCCACATCAGTTCGAAAGGCCGGACCGAGCTGACCATGACTTCCGCGATCCGGTTCGTCTTTTCTTCCATCACTCCCCGCATCACCGCGGCGCCATAGATAAAGGTCAGCAGGTAGATCAGGATGCCGCTGACATAACCGATGATATAGGCGGAGGTTTGACTGGAAGCCTTTGCCGTCCCGCCGCTGTCCTCATAGCTGTCTATCGTGGTGACGGGCGCTTCCTGCCGGATCGAATCCAGCTTTGCGCGGCTGATCGTCGTCTTTTCATAGATCGAATGATCCGTTACCGCCTCGCGGATCCGGTCGTTCAATACCGACGCCTGCTCTATGCCTAATGCCTTTTTGTATTTCAACCGCAGCGTGTCATGGCCTTCGGCCAGGTTCGGAATGATCAGGACCGCCGTACAGCCCCGCTGTTGATAGTTCAACGAATCGATCCCCGGTGAAAAGTCGAAACTGAGCGCCGAATCCCCTTTCAGGTAGTCCTTGAAGAAGCCGTTGGCATCGATGACCGCTATGCGATTATGCGACCTGGTCTTTAATTGGATCAGCACCGCCCCGGCGATGAACAGGATAAACACAAAGGGCAACAGAAAGGTCGAAAGCAAAAAGGTCTTGTTTCGTACCCGGGTCAGATATTCCCGCCGGGTGATCAGCCACATTTTCTTCATTGGATTTGTTTTACCGGTTGAAATTGCCTGGCCAGCGGAGTTCCTTCCACCAGCCGGATAAAAATATCGTTCAGCGAAGGCAGGATCTCCGTAAACGCGGTAATGCCTTTGCCCTGGTCGATAAAATAGCGAAGTACGTTATTCGGCCGATGCCCTTCCCTGATCTTCACGACCCACTGCCCTTCCCGCTGCCCCACGATCTCGAATGCCGCCGATTCGGGCTTCCACCCGTTTTCACCCGGACTTGCCGCTCCCGCTGCACCCACGGCCGCCCCCGCCCCTTCCACCCCCACCGCGAACAGGTTTTCCTTGAACTGCTGCTTTACCCCTGGCACGGTCCCGTCCAGGATTTTCTCGCCCTTATTCACCAGGATGATATGATCGCAGATCTCCTCCACCTGTTCCATTCGATGGGTACTGAAAATGATGGACGCGCCGTTTCGGGCCAGTTTGTAGATCTCATCCTTGATCAGATTGGAATTGACCGGATCGAGACCGCTGAACGGTTCATCCAGGATGATCAGCTTAGGCTCATGCAGAACGGTGATCACGAATTGAAGCTTCTGCTGCATTCCCTTGCTCAGGTCCTCGATCTTCTTGTTCCACCAGCTTTGCATCTCGAACTTGATAAACCACTCCTTTACTTTCTGCATGGCTTCCTGGCTGCTCAATCCTTTTAGCCGCGCCAAATACACCGCCTGCTCGCCAATTTTCATTTTTTTGTACAATCCTCTTTCCTCCGGCATGTACCCGATCTGGACGATATCTTTTGCCGGATCGAATGGGTGGCCCCGGAAGCGGATCGACCCTTCATCGGGATAGAAGATGCCCGTGATCATCCGGATCAGGGTGGTTTTGCCGGCGCCATTGGGGCCCAAAAGGCCGAAAATAGAGCCTTGCTCGAGTTGGAAGCTGAGTTTGTTGACCGCAACCTGCGTAGCAAAGTTCTTTTGCAGATCGGTGACCTCCAGGATAGGCATAGGCAACGTGTTTAATGACTAAAGTACACAGAATCCGCCACTTTTTCCCCGTCCATGGCAGCGCTGATGATCCCGCCCGCATAACCCGCCCCTTCTCCGCAGGGAAAAAGATTCCTGATCTGCGGGTGATGCAGCCGCTCCGCGTCACGTGGAACCCGTACCGGCGAAGATGTCCGGGATTCCGTTGCTACCACTACGGCCTCCCGGGTAAAGTACCCCGGTTTTTTTTCACCGAAGAGGCTCAGTCCCTTTCGAAGGGCATCATAGACAAAACCCGGCAGTACATTTTTCAGCGGCGCGCTTCGCAGGCCGGGCAGATATGAACAGGCGGGCAGGTCGGCGGACAGCCGGCCTTCGACAAGATCGGTCATTCGCTGGGCGGGTGCGACGAATTTCCCGCCCCCCGACACGAAAGCTTTCTGCTCGACCTGTTGTTGAAAATAAAGCCCTGCCAGCGGACCGTGCTTTCGGAAGGCCTGCAGGTCTTTTTCTTCGATCGTGACGACCATGCCGGAATTGGCGAACGGGTTATTCCGTTTGGATGGTGACCAGCCGTTGACGACCAGCTCGCCGTTATCGGTTGACGCGGGGGCAATGATCCCGCCCGGACACATACAAAAAGAGAACACGCCTTTTTGGTCGACTTGTTCCACCAGGCTATAGGCAGCCGGCGGCAGGAAGGGCGACGGTGTCTTGTATTGAATATGGTCAATCAGTTCCTGGGGATGTTCAATTCGGACGCCCAGGGCAAAAGGTTTGGTTTCGATCAGGATGTCGGTTTGATGCAGCAGATGAAAGATATCTCTGGCAGAATGCCCCGTTGCCAGGATAATAGCACTGCCGTCGAATTGATCACCGTCTGCTGTCCGGACAGCCCGGATCCGATCTTGCTTGACGACGAAGCCGACCACTTTCTTTTCGAAGAGAAAGACGCCGCCGCAGTCGACGATCTGTTGCCGGATTCCCCGGATGATCTGCGGAAGTTTATTCGTACCGATATGCGGATGGGCGTCTACCAGGATGGAAGGCGCGGCTCCGAATTGAACCAGCAGATTCAGGATACGCCGGATATCGCCCCGCTTGGTACTGCGGGTATATAGTTTACCGTCGCTATAGGTTCCCGCGCCGCCTTCACCGAAGCAATAGTTACTTTCGGGATTTACGATCCCTTCTTTATTGAGTATCGCCAGATCCCGGCGTCGTGAACGGATATCTTTCCCCCTTTCCAGCAGGATGGGGCGGATCCCTTTCTCGATCAGCCTTAGTGCTGCGAAAAGTCCCGCCGGCCCGGCGCCCACGATCACCACCTGCCGGTTGGCTGTCGTTACATCCGGGAACGAGATGCGCTCCGGGACCTTTTCGATGAAAGGCTCGCCGATAAAGGCTTCCAGCGTAAGGAGGATATGCGGCTGGCGGCTCCTGGCGTCGATCGATCTGCGCTCGGGCTGAAAGCCGGTGACCTCGTTAAGGTTATGACCTGTTGTCCGGGCGATATATTCGCGGATGACAATTGGATCGATCGCATCCTGGGGCAATAACTTCAATTGGAGCTTTTGTCTCATTGTGTGCCTTCGGCCGTGAAACAAGGATTGATGATGTTTCACTGCCAACGTTTGATAAATGTCGTGGCGAAAAGACCCGGCATGGGTCCGTTTAGCCGTAAAAGTACTATAAATAGTTATGGTTGTTTGAGATATAATCCCGCACCCGACATTCTACTACAGCTACAGTTTTTTTTTCGAAAAAAAAATTTGTGTTTGGAAAAATGCAATCAATTTATTTTGCTATCTTCAATGACTTCACTCAAAACTCTACATATATGAAGAAAGGTTCGTTCACATCGAAGCTAAGTTCTCCCTTCTTCATAAAAAGTAAGTTTAAGTCATTCCCGCATGGTGAACTGCCGGGCATCTGGATCCACTACTGTCGCTTTCTGCCTCGTGGAGGCGGTTGTTGTGCAACCGGCTTTGCGTCGCTTCATCGAATTTCTTATCCTTAAATGGAATTGTATTCCGAGCGAAAAAAACAGGTGAATAAAAAATTTTTTATTCCGTAATTTATTTTGATATTCGCCGCCCTGCGCATTTTTTTTTGAATCCGGTTCCTAGCGAGTAATTGAAATCAACAATTCTTAAATCGGCATAAAAATTGGTTACTGTTACAATGGCAAAAACGTTCGATAAAGTCTGGGGCAATTGCTTGGATATAATCAAGGACATTGTAGAGTGGCAGCATTATAAAACATGGTTCGAGCCGATCAAACCCGTCGAATTAAAGAACAATATTTTGGTCATCCAGGTCCCCAGTCAATTTTTTTACGAATACCTGGAAGAACACTATGTAAATTTGTTGGCGAAAACCCTGAGGCGGATTTTGGGAAAGGAGGCGATGCTCGAGTACCGGATCATGGTCGACAGCGGTAACCGCCAGAACAAACCTCTGACGATGGATATTCCGGCCCATGGTTATAAAACGTTTTCGAATAATGAAATGGATTTCCCCCTTATTATAAATAACCCCGTAAAGAACCCGTTCGTCATCCCCGGGTTGAAGAAAATGCAGATTGATGCCCAGCTCAATCCGGTATACACCTTCGATTCCTTTATTGAGGGCGATTGCAACCGCGTTGCACGCCGGGCCGGAAAGACGGTCGCGGAGAAACCGGGTGCCAATTCATTCAACCCGCTGGTGATCTACGGCGGGGTAGGGCTCGGGAAGACGCATCTCGCGCAGGCCATCGGCAATGAGGTCAAGCGCCTGCATCAGAACAAGGTGGTCTTATACGTTAGTTCCGAGAAATTCATCAACCAGTTTGTCGATCATTCCCGCAATAATGCCATCAATGATTTCATCCATTTCTATCAGCTGGTCGACGTTCTGATCATCGATGACGTCCAGTTCTTCAGCCGTGCCGAGAAATCCCAGGATGCATTCTTTGCGATCTTCAATCACCTTCATCAATCCGGCAAGCAGCTCATCCTGTCGTCCGACAAGCCGCCCAAGGATCTCGATGGCTTGCAGGAGCGGTTGTTGAGCCGCTTCCGCTGGGGGTTGAGTGCGGACTTGCAGGTCCCCGATTATGAGACGCGGATCGATATCCTCGAGCGCAAGATGAAGAATGACGGCCTCGAGATGCCGAAGGAAGTGATCAAATATTTAGCGTATAATATCAGCAGTAATGTACGTGAACTGGAAGGCGCGCTGATCTCTCTTTTGGCACAATCTTCGCTGAATAAGAGGGAAATAGACCTTGAATTGGCTAAGAAGGTTCTCCGTAATTTCGTGAAAACTAGCAGTAAGGAAATCACTATCGAAACTATACAGCGAATGGTATGTGAATATTTCGATGTCTCATACGACAAATTACTGCAGAAAACCCGCAAACGCGAAATCGTTCAGGCGAGACAGATCACTATGTATCTCGCGAAGGCCTTCACCAAGAACTCCCTCAAGACGATCGGCGAGCATTTCGGCGGCCGCGACCATACCACCGTCATCCACTCTTGCCAGACCGTCAAAGATCTGATGGACACCGACAGCCTCTTCCGGGAGAATGTAATGGAGCTCCAGCAGAAGGTCCAACTTGCCGCGATGTAGTTCGTTGCGCCATTTTCGCCCCCGCGGCGACCCCGCCCCCCTAACGAGCCAGCCAAAAAATCTTACAAGCGCCCACCCCTCCGGATGGGCGTTTTCGTTTGCGGTCTCATTCGGCGGCGTCGGCGGCCCCCTCCTTGCCGGGCGCATTTGCCCCGCGCAGCGTTGATCCTTTCACGCCAGCGGTGCGGGCCTGGCTCACCTCGCCGCGGGGCCCCTCCTAAAAAATTGGACCCCGGTTTGGGCGCTACCGAATTAATCTTTATTTTTGCCTCCCCTTCGAAATTAAGCCGAAGCGGACTTTGGAGAGGTGCCTGAGTGGCCGAAAGGGCCGGTTTGCTAAACCGTTATACGAGCTTAAACTTGTATCGAGGGTTCGAATCCCTCCCTCTCCGCTGATAGTTTATCAAACTTTTCGCCGAAAGCCTGTAGAACTGGGTGTTTACGGGCTTTTTGCTTGATGGGTGTGTCTGGACTTTGCTTCGTTTTGCCCCATTTTGCGCCACTTTTCAGTGCGTAATTCGTGCCTCATCTCAAAATGCAGATACTTGACGCACGAATTGGATCGAAAGCCTTGACCACCGCGGACTTACGCGCGAATAGCACAAGTAAAGAACGTATGCAATTGCTAATTTAATCACAGTTAAAAGCACTTGTGTATGATCTCGAAGAGTTTTGGTTTGCTTTTCTACCTTAAAAAGCCCCGGAACGAATCCCAAAGGGAGCGTTCTATTTTTCTCCGCATTACAGTAGATGGCTTGTTCAAAGAAATGTCGATTCACCGGACTTGGTCAAAGGATCGATGGAATCAACGCACGGGTAGAGCCATTGTGAGCAAAGCTACGGGCCGTAGGGCAGTCAATGCCCCTTCCTCTCAGGATGAGGAGGCGGCCGCTCTAAATGCCTATTTGGACACCGTAACAGCCAAAGTACATGAGGCCAGGCACCAGTTGATCATGAGTGGTAAGCCGGTCACCGCCGAAGCCGTCCGCGATTTTGTCCAGGGCCGCCCCAAGACCAATGCCGAACGTCCGCATCTGTTATTGGAAATCTTCCAGTACCACAACGACCAGGTCAAGGCGTTGGTCGGCAAGGAATTCTCTAAAGGCACTATGACTAAGTTTAACACAGTTCTCAAGCATACCCGCGCCTTTCTCCAATGGAAGTATAAGGCGGACGATATCGACATCCGCAAGCTGGATTACGAGTTCATTACGGAACTTGAGTTTTGGTACAAAAGTGTTCAGCATGTCGAGCACAATACGACCATGAAATATATCGCCTGCGTAAAGAAGATGGCTATCCGGGCGCTGAGGAATGGCTGGCTTCAACGCGACCCGTTTATGGGGTTCAATATGGCCTTGCGCGAGATCGAAAGGGAAGCGTTGACTAGCGAAGAATTGGAGCGCATGGCGACCAAAAGCTTCGACGTTCAGCGCATAAGTCAGGTTCGGGATATCTTTTTATTCAGCTGCTTTACCGGACTTGCTTACGCCGATTTGCAGAAGTTAAAACGGTCTGAGATCAGCATCGGAATCGACGGCGGCAAGTGGATCTTCACCCGTCGGCAGAAGACTGATACTCCTTCCCGCATCCCTTTATTACCGATGGCGCAGCAAATTTTAGAAAAGTATTTGGACCATCCAATATGCCGTGAAAAAGATAAAGTCTTACCGATTATGAGTAACCAAAAGATGAATCTGTACCTCAAGGAAATTGGTGATGCGTGTCACATCACCAAGCATTTGACCTTCCACATTGCCCGCCACACTTTCG
>DATJMG010000189.1:0-30153 GCA_035508835.1 Puia sp. | reverse complement strand
GCCAAAGGTAATTTCTACCCGTGGAGCGAGGGCGGTGCTGCTAAGTCTCAGCACATAATGGTCGCCTTGCTTTGCAAGATCAGTTTGGACCGCAGCCTTCGTATAGTCCAGGTCTTTCGGCCGTTTAAAATACAGCTCATTTTCAGATAATAATCCCCCCTTTGAACCCATCAGCTTTACCGAAAGAAAGCTCGTTTTGGGATCGGCATTGATACCGGCCAACTCGTCTTTGGGGATGCTCAGCGCAATTTCGCTTGACAGGGCTTTTACTTTATAGATTAGCTTTTTGCTCCATAAGACTTTGCCGGTGAAATCCATCAGCTTTACATCCAATGATGCATTTTCGTCTGTGGCAAGATCGGATACGACATAGATATCGATCTTCCCGTCTTCCTCATGCGGCGACACAAGTACCGGCTCAAAGAAGTGTTTAGCGAGGTACAGCGCAGCTTTCGGGTGGCCATAATAGTCCATCGTTGCCCATGAGATCACCGGCCAGCTATCATTGAACTGCCAGTACAGAAAACCCATAGAGAATGGCCTTCGGCGGCGCATGGCTTCGGCATAAATCTTCAAACTTTCGCCCTGCACCACCTGGCTGAGGTAATCGAAATCCGCGAAATCCGCGGGATCTTTATATTCGCTTTTGATGATCCTGCCGATGACCTCATTGCCGTTCAGGTAGACGTTCTTTTGGTGTGCGTTCATGACAGGCGACGTTGCCGAACGGTCACCCGGTTCGGTAAAAGCGTCAATGGTGGCCATATCCGGGAAACCCTGGATACCCGTTTCGCTCACAAAACGATCCTTGTAATTTGCCTCGTTCTCTATCGGTTCGCCGAGCCACCACACGCTGTAATTGTGCGTGTCCCCTGAAATGAAAGTTGGAGATTGCGGTTCAAAATCGGAAGTAGGCGAACTTAAAGTATAAGGTATTTCCGGAGTTATCCTGTTGACGATACCCGGGATGAAATAGCCGAACATCTCCAGGTAATCAGTATAGGTTTTAGGTTTGATCTTTGGCGAAGTTTTTTCTAATTCGTCAGCGAGGCCGATCTCATTATTGCCGCACCATACCGCTATGCAGGGGTGATTACGCAACCGGCGAACCTGGTAGTCAATTTCCTTAGCAATACTTTCTTTCAGGAATGCGGGCGGCGTAGCCGTGGCAAACATAAAATCCTGCCATATCATAATACCCAACTCATCGCACAGATCATAAAATTCCCGGGTCTCATAATAGCCGCCGCCCCAAAGCCGCATCATGTTCATGTGTGCGTCGGCTGCCGCCTGCAATAGGTGCCGGTACCGTTCGGTGGTCATCCGGGTGGGGAAATGATCGAAGGGAATAATATTGGCGCCCTTGGCGAACATAGGTATGCCATTCACTATAAATTCAAATTTGCGCCCCAGCGAATCACGTTCTTTATTCAGCACTACCGAGCGCAACCCTGACCTGGTTGATACCTCATCGACCCTGCGGCTGCCGGCTGTCAGCGTCACTTTGAATTGATACATATCCTGTTTGCCGTAACCATTAGGGTACCACAGTTTGGGCTTGGCAATATCAATGGGGTAGCTGATGTCATTCATACCGGGGTGCAGGGTAACAGCGTAAGTGAATGATCTTTCCGCGTCGCTCTGAATGTAATCTATTTTCAATAGGGCATCCGTCGTCACCGATGAAAGCACCCGCATGTCCACATTGATATGAGCAGCCTGGCGGGAAATGTCGCTTTGCTCTATGCCCAGGTCGAATATTCTTTCGTCTTCCCAGGTTTGGAGGTAAACCGGCCGCCAGATGCCGCAGGTGATCAATTTTGGCCCCCAGTCCCAGCCGCCTTCATAAGCCGCCTTTCGGACATAAACCCTCTTTTTGTAGTCAACGGACAGTTTAGCCCAAAAGCTGGTATCGGCGCTTTTGTCCTTATCGGAGTATGCCTTTTCAAGCCGGTCAAGTTCGGGCTTGATGCGGTGAAAAATGATAGACAGCGTGTTGGTTCCCGGCTTTAGGTACGACTTGATATCCATCCTCCATTCGTGGAACATATTGTCCGCATGAAGGATCGGCTGTCCGTTGAGCGAAACATCGGCCAGGGTATTCAATCCCTCGAAAACCAGATCGATATGCTTATGGGTCAGCAGGTTCTGGTCGGCAGTGATCGTCTTGCGGTATTCCCATTCTGTTTCGGATACCCATTGCACCTTGTTTTCATTGTCCCGATAGAAAGGGTCGGGTATCAGCTTGTGAGCCAGCAGGTCGGTATGGACCAGACCCGGCACCGCGGCGCTACGCCATTCCGTCAGTTCAGGTTTTGATCCATTGTATTCATGAAATTCCCAGCCCGTTTCGAGTGATATCTTTTGGGTTTGCGCAAAAGCCGCGCTCCCAAGGTAAAGGCAGGCGGAGATCATGGATAGTATCCTTTTCATACCGGGTTGATGTTTTGTTACAATTTTACCCCCGGAAAAAAGAAAAAGAGTGCCACTTTGCATAAATAAAAATGGCACTATAAAAATAGGCTAGGTTTTCAGGTACTCGGTCGGTGTTTTACCCGTGACCTCCTTAAAAGCGCGGTTGAAACCAGTTTTGCTGTTAAAGCCGCACATATAGGCGATATCCATTATGGTGCAGTCCTTATTGCTTTCGGCTTTCAATTCAGTCTCAACGTGGCGGATGCGGTATTCCTTGATAAAAGTGAAGAAGTTCTTATTGAAACCTTTATTGAGCGTTTGGGAAAGCAGCAGCTTTTTAATGCCTATCAGTTGGCTCAATTTTTCGATGGTCAGCTCCGGGTCGAGGTAGGGTTTCTCGTTATTCATAAACTTTTCGATCCTCAGCTTGTAGCGTTTCAGTTCGTCGGCATGCAAATCGGCTTGAGACGTATCTACCTTGTCCGGGATAAAGACCGGTATACTCTTTTGCCAGATCCCCAGCACTACGAGCAGGAAGGTCATGATGATAAAGCAATACTCATCGGCAATCATGTTAACATGAGTATTGTTATAATTGGTGACTACCCAGGCAAGCATGCATTTCAGCAGGAATTCGATGATCTGCAGCGCAATAATGACGATAATCCAGTTGATAGTGATATTGCCCGGCGCACCGGAATAGTTGTCGCGTATCAGCTGCCGGTGCTTGCGCAGCATATGGATGCAAAAACCGAAGTAGTAGATAATTATCGCGACCATCAAGAATATGAAAATTTGGGTAAGCAGACGGTACCATGATGCCCCCAAAGTATAAAACAACAGCATGAAGCAAATGGCCAGCCCCGGGAGCGGGAGATAACTCATCCATTGCTTCCTGCCAAAATGGCTGTCAGTATCCGTTAAATACTTGATATACCAGCCGCAGGTTATTATGGTGCCGATGCCGAATGCTCCGCCAATGTTGCTGAAATCAGGGTTGCCGCCGATGAGCGATACTTCATCGAAAGAAAACTTGATTACAAAACAGGCCAGGATGGCTACCAGCAGCCTGTCGCTGGTCTTTGACGGGTTTTTGAGAACCAGGATGAGAACAATACCGATGATTGCCAGAGTTATTCCGATGGATATCAGAAACTGCATATCAATGCTCAGGTAAACGTATATGTATGACTTGGATTTACAGGTGTGAATATAGGGGGAATCGGCAAATACTTTGGGTTCCCTTTGGTCCACGATGGGTTCAAAATTGATTTCTCCTTACCAAATTTAGGAATATTTCACCCGGAAGTCGGCTACCCGTAGCGAATATCAACTTTCGAAGGACGCGAGTAGATTATTTGACCCTGCGAAGCGGCCGGATGACAGGCTGTCCAGCGCGGGTCGCGAGGATTTTGGAGCGTGGTTATAAACTTGGTATCACCGGTCTACAGATGACGCACAAGAAAACCGGCAAAAACCGGAAGTAACCGGCAACAAAGCCCGTAAACACCAGGTTCTACAAGCTTCTTAATCGTTTGACTTTCGTTTCTGCGGAGAGGGCGGGAAATGAATCTTTTTCTCAGTATGTTGATTATCAAATAATTATTCTCCTGAAAGGCTTGAGGGCACGAATTAGGTAGTTACAAAGAACGTAGGCGGTTTCTCATTGACAAAGTACGAAACGACGGCGATTCCCTGCGGCACAAATATCACTTTTTGCCTCGGGCGTCTCGGAAAATTTGTATTTTGTAGGCTGAGATTGTAATCAGTCCGGGAAGGGTTAGTTTGAGTTTATTTTACGAATTTTGCATGTGCCTCACAGTAACTCAATAAGAAGCAAGACCGCGATATAAAGAAGCTTACGTCCGGGAAGAAAGTTACTATTAGCCGATAACGCTATAAAACCGAAATTGATGGAAAATCTATTGACACGAATTACGTTAAATCCTGACGTAAACCATGGCAAACCCGGGATCAGGAATACCCGATATATGGTTGAAGCAATTCTTGAATACCTTGCCGGCGGCGATACAATAGAGGATATCCTTTCCGAATTTCCAGATCTTGAACGGAAGGATATCCTAGCCTGCTTTGCCTATGCCTCAGCTTCTATGAAATTTAAGGACATAGAAGTTCCGGCTGCATGAAACTTATCTTAGATGCTCATTTGCCATCGTCACTCGCCCAATATTTTCCAGGACATGACGTTTTACATACTTCTGCATTGCCGGAAGGAAATCTTACTTCCGATGAAACCCTCAACCAAATCTCACTCTTAGAAGATAGGGTCCTGATAACTAAAGATTCAGATTTCTATCATTCTTACGTGGCTGCTCGCAAGCCTAAAAAACTTGTTCTTGTTAAGTTGGGGAATATGCGTTTGAAGGATCTAAAGTCATATTTCGAGCGAAATGCTGGTCAATTGACAAACCTTTTACAAGAGCACTCATTTTTGATTCTTGAAGCCTCAAAAATTCGAGTTTTGGAATAAAAACAATTCCCAACTTTTATGAGTTATAAATATAGGAAAGCAAAGCGCCTTCGCTGCAATAAAATCCTAGAAATTCTCTTTACGCAATTCCACGAAAGAGTAGAAAAGTCAATGCCAGACAAATTCTTTGTACCTCTTTTCGGCCCCATAAAGGTCAATAATCATGTGGAAAATCAAGAGTATTTAGGATCAATTACAACATTGCTGAAAAATGGTCACATTGAGTTTAACAAAGAGATGGATCATATTGCAATAACAGCAACCGGGGTCGAAGAATATAAAGAAGGATTTTATATCGTTGAAAATCGAAAGGATTATTTAGCCGAAATCGAAAAATATACCAAATGGATTTTCCCAATTATTACCGTAGTGATTTCGGTAATGGCTTTGTTACTTTCGCTTGCTACTTTCTTTTCTACTCTACACAGCAAGCTTTAATCAAAGCAATTTTTCAATCAACTAAAACGAGGTTTTGGTATAAACCCTGATAATGGCATATTGTGAATTCTATTTGCCGTTATGCTTCAGCCATTTTATTGTGTCCAGATCGTTGATAAGCTTTACGAGTCGTGAATATCTGCGTGCTTCTGACAAAATATTTCAAACGCTAACTTCAAAAGCCGAAAAGTTGAGTATTTCTATAGTCACCTCATTTTGAAATATTGTTAAATCGGCGGCTTGGGGACAACGACCCCCCGCCTGCTCCTCACTGGAACTATCTACCCCCTATGCAAGAAAAGTTGGAAATTCAAAATCAAAGAACGTAAATCCTGAAAACTAGAAATATATCGGCAGTTAGGTGAACTGGCCGCTCTCTTATTCCAGTTCACCTCGCAGGTCACGCGGAACTTAACAAAACCCTATAAAAGAAAACCGTTCCTTCCTTGCAATGACTATTGTGTATCATTAACTTTAAGGAAGAAACGGTGACTTCAAAAAAGAACTTGCGGAGAGGGCGGGATTAGCTGCGCTGATCCCTTGAGGGGGAGGCCAAAACAAAAAAGCAGAAGCGCTGCACTTCGTGCATCTTTTTTCATTCCCGTCCGCTTTTGCCCGAGCAAGCTCGGTCACCGCTACCGGAAATGAAAAATGCACCCCTTGCGGGGTGCACTTCTGCTCTTTTGTTTGCGGAGAGGGCGGGATTCGAACCCGCGATACCCTTTCGAGTATACACACTTTCCAGGCGTGCTCCTTCAACCACTCGGACACCTCTCCAATAAATATATCTCGAAGCATTTCTCTCAGCTTTCGCCGGTGCGGCGCCGCGCGTTACGGGGTGCTGAGGGGGCGCAAAAATACATCTTCCAGTCTTACCGGCCGAATAATTTTTCGGCGTTTGCGGTCGTCACCGCGGCTACATCCTCGACAGAAACACCCTTCACCCCGGCCAGTCGCGTGATGACATATTTCAAATAGGCCGGCTCATTCCGCTTGCCGCGAAAAGGTACAGGAGACAAATATGGCGCATCTGTTTCCAGGACGAGCCAGTCCAGCGGGATCTCCCGGAGAACGTCGGGCAACGCCGAATTCTTATAGGTCAATACGCCACCGATCCCGAGATAGAAACCGAGGTCAACGATCGCGCGGGCATCGTCCAGGGAACCCCCAAAACAATGGAACACGCCTCTCACCCCCTTCGACCGATGTCCCCGCACTACCCCGATACTCTCCTTCATCGAATCCCGCGAATGGATCACGATCGGCAACCGATACTGCACCGCCCACTCGATCTGGAGATGAAAGACCTCATACTGGTGACTCTCAAAAGTCCGGTCCCAATAGAAGTCCAACCCGATCTCGCCGACCGCGGCCCACTCCCGCCGCGCCAAATCAGCTTCGACCAGCCGAAGCTGGGCGGCATAGTCCTCCTTTACCGAACAGGGATGCAACCCCGTCATTCCGATACACCGACCAGGATGCAGCGCCTCGAGATCAAGCAGTGCCGCGCGCGACCCGCTATCCACCATCGGCAAATAAAATCGCTCAACCCCTTCTTTCTCAGCCCGCTGTATCATCTCTTCCCTGTCCCGGTCAAATTCCTTGCTGTACAAATGACAATGCGTATCGATCAATTTCATTGGTTCTCCGGTCCGCTGGGGGTCGCCCGGCCCTCTTTTCCACAAATATCCCCAAAACCCGTGATTTTTTGCGTAAACCGCCCTGCCAAACCCCCAATGGCGCTCAAAACCCCTCAAATCCAGAAGATTCGTCAGGTCGCCTGCCGATTTTACTTTGCATGTTTCAAAAAAAGATTTACCTTTAATTCAGTTTTCATAGGGTACGGATTAAAAACGGGCCAGGGTGTCTACCCAGGCCCAATTGTTTTTGTACTAATCGCCTTTCCAATTTTTGGACTGATCGCCTCAAACCGATAACCCCGCGCCGCAAATTCCTTCAACACCATCGGCAACGCTTCCCGCAATCGCACAAACGCTTTCTCACTGTCGTGAAAAACCACGATCGACCCGGGCCGGCCATACCGGATCACATTCCGTGCACAACGTTCTCCCGTCAACGCCCGATCAAAATCGGCGCTCAGGATATCCCACATGATGATCTTGTAATTGAACGGCGCCGACCTGAGCACCGATGACTGCAACACCCCGATCCGTCCATACGGCGGCCGAAAAAGATCCGAGTCGATCCGCTGCGCGGCCATCCTGATATTCTCCAGATAACGTCGGCCATCCACCTTCCAGCCATTCAAATGATCCTGCGTATGGTTGCCTACCCGATGCCCTTCCATCAGGATCCGCCGATAAATCTCCGGATAGGCCTCAACGTTCTTCCCGATACAAAAGAAGGTTCCCTTTCCGCCGTATTTTGTCAGCTCCTCCAGCACAAAAGGGGTGGCCGCCGGATGCGGCCCGTCATCGAATGTCAGATACAATACTTTCTCCTGCGCAGGTAGTCCCCACACCAGCCCGCGATACAGGCGGCGCAGCCACCAGGGCGTCCGGATAAAATAAAACATGCCGGAAAGTTACCGCTTTTCCCTACGGAGTCTCCTTAAAAAACGTATTTATATGCACCACATGCCCAGCCACCCGAAAGATCTTCCCGTTATCCCGCACGAAATCCTCCTGGGTCTGCTCATCCTTCAACAATTTGTCCGCATACCGCTTCACCGCCGCATCCTTCAGCGTCACCGGCGTCCCCGACCCCATCGCCTCGTCTACATACCCCCACAGCAATGGCTCCAACTGGTGATAAAACAAATACGTCCCGTCAAAAATATCACTCCCGATCACCTTATTGCCGGACACCGCAAGGAAACCGACGATCGTGCTGTCCGATTTCCGGAATTTGTTCATAAAATAGTCAAAATACTCCTGCCCGGCCAGCTTATACTTCTTATCCTTATACCGGGACTCATAGGCATCGCTCTTGCTCCAGTTCCTGAACTGCCCGGCCTCCAACTCCCTGTTGACCTCGTTCCAGATCAAGACCTGATTGTGGCCTGAGTCGAGTGTCTTACGGAGATCACTATTCGCATAATTGCCATACCCGAACTTCTTCTCTTTCTCACTCCACCGGCCCTCTTCCACACACATCACCGGCACATACTGATCCTTTTCCGACGGGTCCAGGATCGTATCCCGGATGATCATCCGGTCCTGCCGTCCCCCCGTTATGATCTCCCCGCCCCCGATGTACACCGATTTATCCGAATGCGTATTGAACCGCAGCCAATGCACGTTCTCGAAAGAGGTCGTCCCCCGCTCCGTCACCGTCACGAGGCCCTTGTTCAACGCCTCAGCCAGCGGGACCACATTGGAGCCGGTTGCACCAGCCATCCCGCCCCCGCCTTTATGCCGGATCGGAATAAGTTTGAGGTCTTTAAATTGCCAGGCGCTGTCATAGTCAACATACAGCGTCTCATAGGTGAGCTGCGCGGAAGCCGACAGCAGGAAAAGGGAAAGACAGAAGGTAAAAAGACATCTCACGGACCGATAACGATGGGTACCAGCGGTTTATTATCTTTGCAGCCTATGGCCAGTAAAGTTCGCCTTCGTTTTGCACCCAGCCCCACCGGCGGCCTTCACCTGGGCGGCGTCCGAACCGTCCTGTACAACTATCTCTATGCCCGGCGGCACGGCGGCGACTTTATCCTGCGGATCGAAGATACGGACCAGAACCGCTACGTACCAGGTGCAGAACAATATATCTTCGACTCCCTCCGGTGGTGCGGTCTCGAACCCGATGAAGGTCCCCACAAAGGCGGCGCCTACGGTCCCTACCGCCAGAGCGAACGGAAGGCCCTCGGCATCTACGAGAAATACGCCCGGCAACTCGTCGCCCAGGGCCATGCCTATTACGCCTTCGACACTCCGGAGGAGCTCGACGCCATGCGGGAGAAGTACAAGACGCCCTCGAGTCCCACCCCGCAATACAACTTCGATCTTCGCCGCAAAATGCGCAACTCCCTCCACCTCCCTGCCGACGAGACCCAGCGCCTCCTCGCCGCCGGCGTTCCTTATACCATCCGCATTCGCATAGAACCCAACCAGGAAGTACGCTTCACCGATATGATCCGCGGCGAGGTGGTCTTCTCTACCGACGGCGTAGATGACAAGGTCCTTCTCAAGGCCGACGGCATGCCCACCTATCATTTGGCGGTAGTCGTCGACGACCACCTCATGGGAATCAGCCATGCCTTTCGAGGCGAAGAATGGCTTCCGAGCGCGCCGGTGCATGTATTGCTGTGGATGTATCTTTTTGGGCTTGAAAAAATGCCGCAGTGGGCGCATCTGCCGCTCATCCTCAAACCCGACGGCCATGGCAAGCTGAGCAAACGCGACGGCGACCGCCTCGGCTTCCCGGTCTTTGCCATGAACTGGACCGACCCCAGGAGCGGCGAGACGGCAGCCGGGTTCCGCGAAACCGGCTTCCTTCCCCAGGCTTTTGTCAACATGCTGGCCATGCTCGGCTGGAATGACGGTACGGCGCAGGAACTGTTTACCCTGGAAGAGCTGATCGAATCCTTTTCCATGGACCGCGTCCACAAGGGCGGCGCGAGGTTCGACTATGAGAAAGCAAAATGGTTCAACCACGAATGGATCAAATGGCTTCCCGCCAGTGCCTATAGTGCCCTCGTCCGGCCTTATTTCCATGAGAATCCCGAAACCGAAGACGATTCACAGGCCGCCCTCGCGGAGCCGGATAAAGAACAGTTCGAAAAGGTGCTCGATCTCGTCAAGGAACGCTGTCATCTGCTGCCCGACTTCTACACCCAGGCCGGCTTCTTTTTCAAAGCCCCGGCGACCATCGACCTTGACTCCATCCGCCCCAAGTGGTCGGAGCCCAAACAGATCTTTTTCGTGGACCTGATCCGCCGGCTTGAAGGGGAGACCGTCTGGGAAGCGGCTCCGCTAGAGGCACATTTCAAGGAGATGGCCGCCGCCAAAGCCATCAAGCCCGGCGATCTGCTGCTTCCCCTCCGGATTATGCTGGTCGGCGGCAAATACGGTCCCGGTGTTTTCGATATTGCCGGGCTGCTGGGCCGGGACGAGACCATCCGCCGTATCCGTCATGTATTAAGCCTGCTATAAAATACTATCTTATGTACAAGACACTGCACACCGACCTCACTGACAACATCCTCACGATCACCATCAATCGCCCGGACAAGCTCAACGCGCTCAACAAGACCGTCATCAGCGAGCTCGGTGAGGTCGTCGAGGAGATCTATACCAACAAGGATATCAAGAGCGCCATCCTCACCGGAGCGGGCCCCAGGGCCTTCGTCGCCGGCGCCGATATCTCCGAATTCCAGGGCCTCAGCCAGGAGGAAGGCCGCGTCCTCTCCGCCAAAGGCTCCGACATCTTCTTCCGGATCGCCTCTTGTCCCAAACCCATCGCCGCGGCCATCAACGGTTTCGCGCTTGGCGGCGGATGTGAACTGGCGATGGCCTGTCATTTCCGCCTTTGCGTCCCCGCCGCCAGGTTCGGGCAACCGGAAGTCAACCTGGGCCTCATCCCCGGTTATGGCGGGACGCAGCGCCTCACTAAATTGATCGGCCGGGGCCGCGCCATGGAGATCATGCTCACCGGGCGGATGGTCGAAGCCACCGAAGCGCATACGATGGGCCTGGTCAACTATATCGTAGTCGAACCGGATGAACTTTTGACCGAAACCCGGAAGCTGCTTTCGATCATCCATGAGAAGGCGCCGCTGGCGGTTGCCCGCATCATTGAATGCGTCAATATCGCGGCGGGTGACGGGATCGCCCATTCGGAGACCTGGGAACCCGATCCTTTTGGCGGCGACGAACCCGGGGATGCCGGGGCCGTGAATGGATTTGTCCGCGAGCAGGAAGCGTTCGGGGAATGTTGCGGGTCTGAAGACATGAAAGAGGGCACGGCGGCGTTCCTCGAAAAAAGGAAGCCCCGCTTTCACGGGGCCTGAAACGGTGACGCTTATGGCGCTGAACCGATGACGCTTATGGCGACGCTATGACGAGCTATGACGACGCATCCTGCGATGCATCCGGCGACGCCGGATGATCAACTCACCGGTATCTCCACCGACACCCTTTCCTTTCCGGAAACGAGCGGCAAACTTACCTGTAACACGCCATCCACGTACTTCGCCTGGATCTGACCCGGGTCGACGGCCTCATCCAGCGTGAAACTGCGGACGAATCCACCCCGGCTGTACTCCCGGTGTACCCAGTCCGGTCGCGGAAAACCTTCCGGCGGCGCGTAGGAAATGATCAGCTCGCTTCCCTTTACCTCCAGATGAAAATGCTCCCGGATCCTCCCCGGCGCAAAGACGAGCATTTCATAGCTGTTGTCGGTCCGGTAAATGTTGACGGCGGCTCTTTGATTCGACCGGGCATACAGGCGCCGTTCCCTGTCCCCTCCGTGATGATGATAGTGGCCTTTCCCGGCCCATTCCTGGTAGTTCATGTCTTACCTTTTAGCGGTTAATGAATATTGCCTGTTCAGCGCCGCCTGCGGCGGCGACAAAGGCTATCAAAGGGGAAGACGAATGAACCGGAAATATATTTTAAAAAAAGCAGTCCCGCTATATTTAGCCTGCCCCACCAGGCTATTCCGACCTAAGACTGCGTACCGGACTTGCCAGCGCCGCCCGCAAGGCCTGCACACAAACCGTCAACAGCGCAATCGAGAGCGCCGCAAGACCTGCCGCGCCGAACACCCACCAGTGAATGGGTGTCCGGTATTCATAGTCCTGCAACCAGCCTTTCATGAGCCACCATCCCAGCGGGAAGGCGATCAGGCAGGAAACCAGGACCCACTTGACAAAGTCCCGGGAAAGGAGAGTGGCCAGCCCCTGCGTCGATGCTCCGAGCACCTTGCGGATCCCGATCTCCCTGGCGCGCCGCGCGGCACTGTACGCAGCCAGGCCGAAAAGCCCGAGGCAGGAGATAAAGATCGCCAGCACCGTAAAGATCGCCGCAAGCCGCCCCATCAGCGTCTCCGTCCTGAACATCCGATCCAGCTGCTCATCCATAAATTGGAACTGGAAGGGGTAACCCGGGTTGTCGCGCTTCATGACTTCCGCCACCTTTGCCATCGCCACACCCAGATCCACACCTGCCTTAAGCCGAACTGTCATGTAGTTGGCATTGTCCGGGCCGCCGAATATTACCATGGGACCGGCTGTCGCCGCAAACCCATTATTAAAGACAAAATCATGCACAATCCCGATAATGGTCAGTGCCCGGTCCCCCATATGGATGATATTCCCGGGTTTTGCAAAGGCGCCGATCAATTTCGCCATGCTCTCGTTGATCACGATATGATTGTCCTCTGCATGGCTATCGTCCCGGAAACCCCGGCCCGCGATAATTTTCATCCCTTCTGTCGCAAAATAGCTCGCCGTCACCTGCTCGTTTTCGATGGTCACGTGGTCATCGGCCACCGGCTTGCCCGGCCATTGATAGCCATCTGTCGACCACCAGCCGGTGGAGGTGATATTGTCCATGCTCAAAGCCGTATTGCCGACCACGCCCGTCTCCAGCAGATCAGCCCGGATGGCGTTATACCGCGGCTGCATGGCGCCCACCACATCCATCGAAAAGAGATCGTTCCGGGAAAAGCCCCAGTCCCGCAGCCGTGCAAAGCCCACCTGCTGGTAGACGATCGTCGTACAGATAATGAGCAATATACTGATCGTGAACTGCGCGATCACCAGCCCCTTCCGGATAAAGGCCACCCAATTCCCTCCCCGCAGCCGCACCGTATTCAACACCGAGACAGGCGAGAAGGAGGACAAATAAAAAGCCGGATAGCTTCCTGCTACCAACCCCGTTACCAGGCCGATCCCGAGCAGGACCCCGAGATGCGCCGGCTTGAGCAGATCGGGCGTGAGTTGTTTGCCGACGAGCTGGTTGAAAGGGCCGAGCGCCAGATACACGATGCCGACGGCAACCAGCAGCGACACAAATGACAAGACCATCGACTCGCCGATGAACTGCGAGATCAGCTTCCGGCGTTCCGCGCCCATCACCTTGCGCACACCCACTTCTTTGGCCCGCTCCGCTGACTTTGCCGTGGACAGGTTCATGAAATTGATACAGGCGATCACCAAAATGATCAGCGCGATCAGCAGAAAGAGCTTTACATACCGGATATCGCCCTTACCATCCGGATATCCATTGGTGAAACTGGAGTAGAGGTGCCAGCTGTTCATCGGGAAGAGCCAGCAAACGATGTCGGGTGCTCCTCCAGGCACCTTTTTGTCGATAAAATGCGCCAGTTGCCGGTCCACCGCAGCCGGATCGGCCTTCGGTTCCAGCTGCACATAGGTGGCAATGCCGTTTGCATCCCAGCGCTTTGCCCAGGGCATCATGGCCTCGAAATTCGAATACGGCGAAAGCCAGCTGAACCGGATCGTCGAATTGACCGGCAGGTCCTTGTAAACACCCGTCACCAAAAAATTATCTTTGTGTTCCACTTGTACCTGTTTCCCGACGGGGTCTACACCGGCACCAAACAATTCCGCCGCAAACTCCTGACTCAGGATCACCGAATGAAGCTGATCGAAAGCATGTGCCGCATGACCATACACAAATTGCAAACCCAGCATCGGGATCAGGGACGAGTCCGCAAAATTGCCTTGTTTCCTGATCACCTTGTCCCCGATCCCAAAAATCTCTTCCAGGTCTGAATTGTTGCTGGTCCGTGCCACGTTCCTCACCCCCGTGATCTCTTCACGGATGGCCGGCCCCAAAGGCCCCGGCGCCGCCACAAACGGGCCCGTCGCCTGACCATGGTCTACTTCGGTCTGCATGACCCGCGCAATCCGGTCGTGATCGGGAACCGAATGGTCATAGGTGACCTCGTCCTCTACCCACAACAGGATCAGCGCGGCACAGGCAATGCCCACCGCCAGACCCGCGATATTCAGGATGCTGAACCCCCTGTTCTTCCGGAGATTGCGGAGCGCCGCGAGCAGATAGCTACGAAACATAACAATGATTTTACGGAGGAAGCGCTAACGGTATGCCGGATTTGCAGCGGGTTCGTTTTCAATCTATTAGCGGGATCGCGCCGCAAGCCGTTGTTCGCTTTCGGAACAGCCGGTGTCCGCCCGGGGCTTCCCATATCAAAAAAAATACTTATTTTAGCGCCGCTTAAAACCAATATCATGCAGCTGCAAAAGGCGCTTATCTACTCCATCATCTTCGTCATCTTTTTGCTGGGAGTTTATGAAATGAAAAACGGCAATGTCCGCGACTTCGCCTTATACAAAAACACTACGGAACCCATCTATATAGTCGTCCCCGGCGACTGGCTTATCATCGGCGCCATCGGTCTCTTCCTCATTATCAGCTATACGTTCAGCAAAATAAAGAATTAGGTTCTGACCTGCCCTGAACGAGCCCCGACCGGGCGCCTGACCGCGGCCGCACCCACGCGGCGCCGCGCCCACGACGTGCCGCACCCCTCAGTACCCAAAAATCTCCTCCAGCGTCAGCACCTTCACCTCCCCCCGCTTCTTCAAGTCATCCAGCCTGATCCGCTTCTGCGACGCCACCACGCAATACGTATAGGCCTTGCCGGCAATTTCCCGTTCGTGAAAATGCTTTATATCGTCCATCGACAACCCATCCAGCGAGAAATATTCCTCCTTCCGCTGATCATAGTCCAACCCTTTCTCCCGGTCCCCCAGGTACTGAAAAACGATCTCGTCACCGGTAAACCGCTCCGTCTCGATATCCTTTTTCTCGCCCTCCCTGGCCAGCTCCAGTCCCTTTGCCGAGACCGGCAGATCGCCCAGCAGTGCATTCATCCCGTCGATCGCCTCGTTCAGCTTATCGGCCTGACAACCGATATACGCCAGGATATAGAAAGGATCCTCTTTTCTGGCCGGCGTCTCATAGGACGCGAACGTCGAATAGGCCAGCGCCCTGGACTCCCGCAGGGTCTGAAACACCACCGAACCCATATTCCCTCCGAAATAATTATCGAACAGATCGACCACTGCCTCCTTCCGTACGTCATATGGCTCCGAATTCCGTATCCAGCAGATCTCCGCCTGCACCATATCATAGTCGGCGAACAAGACTTTATTTGACGACTGCTCCGCAAAGGGGAACCGAACCTTCGCCGGATACGGTGTCCAGCTTGCCGGCAGCGCATGGACCTCAACGATAGCCCGCGTAAACGAATCCACGCCAAGCGGCCCATAATAGATGATCGTATGCGGATGATCGAGCAGCGTATGCAGGACCCCAGTCAGATCTTCCGGCTTCAGCGCCCTGAGCTCTTCGCCCGTGAGCCCGCTGTTGAAGGGGTTCTTTGGCCCATAACGCGCATAGCTGATCAACCCCTGCATGATCGCCTGTTTGTTTAGTTTGTTGTTGGCCCTCGCTTTCAACAACCGGTCCTTGAGCGCCACCAGCGCCAGGGAATCGGGGAGGCAGTGCCGCATGACCTCGTCGAACAAGGCCACCGCGCGCTCAAAATTTTCCTGCAGCCCCGTAATGCTGATGGTCGTCGTCTCCGTCGTCGTGTTCACGCTGAAATTACACGCGATCGAGTAGAATGCCCTGCTGATCTCCGCCGTCGGATGTTCCGCCGTCCCCAGGTATTGCAGGTACTGGGCCGCCATCGGCAGAAGCCGGTTGTTCCAGCTTCCCATATCCAGCCGGTAGTACAAATGGAACAGGTCATTCTCCTTATTCGGCACATACAGGACATTCGCGATGCCGGCTTTTGCATGCGTGATCCCCGCATTATAGTCCAGCCATTGCGGGGTAACGGGCGTGACCGGCATGGCTTCGATCCGCTTTACAAATTCCGACTGCTTGCCCGCGTTCGTTTCGACCGGGGTGATCGGCGGCTTCTCCACCTTGACGATACTCTTATCGATCCCTTTCCGCTTATACAGCAAGACGTAGTTGTCCCGCAGATATTTATTGGCGACCGCGACGATCTCGGTCTTCCCGATCCCCGCCTGCTCATCAAGCTGCGCCACGTCGCGGTCCCACAATGTGTCCCGGTGCAGGATAAAGCCTTCGGTGAGGGCCTCCACCCGGGCGTCGTTCTTCTGCAGCCCTTCCAGAAGCGACAACTTGCCATTTGCCACGATCGCGCGTACGAGGCTATCGTCGAACTGTCCCTTTTTCAAAAGACCGATCTGTTGGAGGAGCAGATCGCGCACCTGTTCCAGCGTCTGCCCCTGCTTCGGCGAGCCGGCGAACAACAGTATCCCGTAATCCTTGAATTGCTCGAGCTCGGCCTGTGCTCCCTGCAGCTTCTGTCGCTTGTTGAGGTTGAGGTCGAGCAAACCCGCCTTGTCATTCGACAAAATACTCGAGATCAGGTCCAGCACCACCGCATCCCGGGTGTCCGTCGCGGGCGTGCGAAATCCGATCCGTACGCTTTCCCCGCTGGGGCCATAGATCGTCCGGACCACCGGCGTCGTCAGGTCGCGCTCAGGGGCATGCTCATATCCCTGCACGGGTTTTGGCCGCATATAGGCAAATGCCTGATCGATCTTGCGGATCAGGATATCCGGATCGAAATCCCCGGCCATGACGATCGCCATATTGTTTGGAACGTAATACTTGTAATAATAAGCGCGGATCGCCTGTAACGACGGGTTCCGCAGGTCGCTGACCGTCCCGATCGTCGTTTGCCGGCCGTAGTTCGTGGTGGGGAACAGCAAGGCATTCATGGCCTCGCTTAGTTTCACCCCATCGTTGTCCAGGCCGCGGTTCTTCTCTTCATAGACCGCCTCCAGTTCGGTATGGAAAAGCCGGAAGATCGGGTCGCGATACCGTTCGGCCTGCACCGCCAGGAATTTATCCATCGCCCCCGCGGGAATGTCCTCCTCGTATACCGTCTCCTCCACCCAGGTATGCGCGTTAGAGCCCTGCGAGCCGATATCCGCCATCAGCTTATCGTACTCGTTGGCGATCGCGTAATGGGACGCCAGGCCCGAGACACTGTCGATGCGGTGATAGATCCGCCGTCGCGCGATCGGGTCTTTGGCAGCATTATATTGTTCGTAAAGTGCGTCGATCTTGTCGAGATAAGGTTTCTCCTTTGCCCAATCCAGCGTGCCGTACTTATCCGTCCCCTTGAAGAGGAGGTGTTCGAGGTAGTGCGCCAAACCCGTATGATCCTTCGGGTCCGTATTGCTCCCCGCGCGCACTGCGATCCGTACCGCCACGCGCGGTTCTTTATGGTTGACGCTGAGCAGGACGGTCAGCCCGTTCGACAAGGTATAGATCCGCGCCTGCAGCGGATCATTCGTCACATACCGGTACGTATATCCTGCCGCGCTGTCGGTTTTCCATTCGTATTTGTCCTGGGCATTCGCGCCGACGGCAAGAAGAAAAATGAGAAATAATAGTTTAACTCGCATGATTTATCTTTACGGCCCCAAATATAGCTAAATGGAATATCGCATCGAGAAAGATACCATGGGAGAGGTCAAAGTACCCATCGACGCCTATTACGGGGCGCAGACCCAGCGGAGTGTGGATAATTTCCCCATTGCGCAGGACATCAACAAAATGCCTAAGGAGATCATTCGCGCCTTTGCGTATCTCAAAAAGGCCGCCGCCCTCACCAACCTCGAAGCGGGTGTGCTTTCAAAGGAAAAATCCGACCTCATCGGCCGGGTTTGCGATGAGATCCTCAGCGGTTCGCTCGATGCTTATTTCCCCCTTGTCGTCTGGCAGACCGGCAGCGGGACCCAAAGCAATATGAATGTCAATGAGGTCATCGCCTATCGCGGTCATGTCCTCGCCGGCGGCAAGCTGACCGATAAGGAAAAAACCCTCCATCCGAACGACGACGTCAATAAATCACAGTCGTCCAACGACACGTTCCCCACGGCCATGCATATCGCCGCTTATCAGATGCTGATGAAGACTACCCTTCCGGGGATCGAAGCCCTTCGCGACACGCTCGCCGCGAAAAGCAAACAGTACATGAAAGTGGTGAAGATCGGCCGGACCCACTTTATGGACGCCACGCCGCTGACTGTCGGTCAGGAATTCAGCGGTTATGTGAGCCAGCTGGACCACGGCCTTCGGGCGATCCGGAATACGCTGCCGCATCTGGCAGAACTGGCGCTTGGGGGTACTGCCGTAGGTACAGGGATCAATACGCCGCCGGGGTATGCGGAGAATGTGGCGGGGAAGATCGGGGAGTTGACCGGGCTGCCTTTCGTGACGGCGGTCAATAAATTCGAGGCCCTTGCCGCACATGACGCCATCGTGGAAGCGCATGGCGCGCTCAAGACCGTTGCCGTCAGCCTGATGAAGATCGCCAATGATATCCGGATGCTT
This sequence comes from Puia sp., assembly GCA_035508835.1. GTDB lineage: Bacteria > Bacteroidota > Bacteroidia > Chitinophagales > Chitinophagaceae > Puia. The sequence continues at coordinate 11,469 of DATJMG010000189.1, read as the reverse complement.
TCGTCCGGTCCCCGCTGCGGGATCGGCGAGATTCACATTCCCGACAATGAGCCCGGCTCTTCCATTATGCCGGGGAAGGTCAACCCCACGCAGTGTGAAGCGCTCACGATGATCGCGGCACAGGTGCTCGGGAACGATGTCGCCATCAATGTCGGCGGCGCGACGGGGCATTTCGAGCTAAACGTTTTTAAGCCCGTCATGATCTATAATTTCCTGCACAGCGCCCGGTTGATCGGCGATGGTTGTAATAGTTTCAATGTACATTGTGCAAAGGGCATCGAACCTATCGAAGCCAATATCAAAAAGCATGTTGACAATTCGCTGATGCTGGTCACCGCGCTCAACACGAAGATCGGCTATTACAAAGCCGCCGAGATCGCGCAAAAGGCGCATAAGGAGGGGACGACGCTGAAAGAAATGGCCGTCAGGCTGGGGTATGTAACGCCGGAACAGTTCGATCAGTGGGTGCGGCCCGAGGATATGGTCGGGAAACCCGGTTAACGGATCAAGCCCTGGAGGAATTTCTTTATGCTCACGGGTCGCCGTGAGCGGCGCCCCGTATCGGTGGTGGTATAGGTCTCGCCTGCCCGCATGCTCGTGTCGAAGAAAATGACAATGTCCGTCCTGCCGTGCGACGCGCTGACGTATTCGTTCTGTTTCGTTACCGTCCTCGTCCGTTTGTTGGTGACGATCAGCAAAAAAGTATCGGAGACAAGGTTCGGTATCCTGAACCGGAAGCGGCCGTGGGAATCGGTTTCTGTCTGCATCTGGATCGGGCTGCTGATCTGCACGGTGGCATCCACGGGTGTAGCCTTGGCTTTGTTCAATGCGACTATACCGGAGATCTCGGTCGAACTACTTCCTTTGAACTGATTATAGAGCGTAATGAAGAAGGTGATGATAGCGGCAACCGTGGCAAAGATGACCTTCGTTTTGCTAAAGAATTCTACAACGGCAGTTTTGGTCAGCGGGAGCATACACGACAAATAAGGCACAGAAATTAGGGCGTTATGCGGAGGCGGCCAAATTTTATTATAATCCCTTTGGGGTCATAAAGTTATGGATCTTTTCGGCCTAGTTAGTTCTAACTATGTTCCGCGCTTCGGCCGGTGGTGATAGAAGTCTTTCGGTCGGCGGTGATGGAAGCCCTTCGGCCGGTGGTGATAAAAAAAGACCGGCGTGAACCGGTCTTTTGAAAGTGTCGTTATTTACTGCGATTAATATCGGTTGTTATAACCACCGCCGCCGCGATTGCCGCCGCCATAACCGCCACGACCGCCGCCATAGCCGCCACCGCCGCGATTGCCGCCACCGCCGAAAGGTTTGTCTTCCTTGGGCTTGGCTTCATTGACTTTGATGGCACGGCCTTCGACCGTAGCGCCATCCAGTTCGGCAATTGCCTTGCGGGCAGCTTCGTCATCGGACATTTCGACAAAACCGAATCCGCGGGACCGGCCGGAAACCTTGTCCATGATAACTTTGGCAGAAGTAACATCGCCATAAGGCGTGAAAAACTCTCTAAGATCTTCATCCTGAACGGCGAAGCTCAAATTTGCAACATAAATGTTCATAGAAAAACTAAAAATTAAAATGAATAAACTGAGAAGGCAAAGCGATACTAACTAAAATGCGAGGCAGATAATTAATGATTACTGATGCAAACTCAAATTACTCAACAAAGATACACTAAATTCCGATTCCACCAAATGTTCCCCTACAATTTACAGTAAGGCGTCTTTTTAAATATTATTTATTAATTTCATGTCTTCGAACCCCATATATAACGCCATATGAACCCTCATTCTTTCCTTGAACCACACTCCAGGGCGATCCGGGTCTGGCACTGGACATTCGCGCTCTTTGTCACCTCGACCATCCTGATCGTTCTGCTGGCCTCTACCGTATTCCGTACCCGAAATACGGTTTCCCTCGTCCAACAACAATTGCAGGAAAAAGGCGTCACCGTCTCTGAAGACCAGGCAACGGCCGTCGCGCATGAGTTCAACGACCAGCTCTGGGACCTGCATCGCCTGATCGGCTATGGGCTTTGTATCCTCCTCGTCAGCCGCTGGTTTATCGAGCTCGGCGAGCCAAGGGCAGAGCGGCTGCAAGTCCGGCTGCGAAAAGCCCTTGGATTCCGGTCGACCATACCCATCGAGATGGTCCAGCGCCGCCATTATATCAATGTCAAGTCGACCTATCTTGTCTTCTACACCCTCTTCGCGGTAATGGCCCTCACCGGACTTGTCCTGGCGTTTGATGATATCCGGCAGTTCGAGGAGATCCGGCCCCTGGCGAAGGAAATACATTCTTACCTCCAATACGTCATCTATGCGTTTATCTTTATTCATCTGATCGGCGTGGTCCGCGCCGACCTCGGGCATGAAAAGGGTCTGGTCTCCGGGATGATCCATCGGAAAAAACTAAGCTAACCCACCGCGGAAAAGATCGGCGCCTCCCCGCCAAACCCCACAATTTATCGTACCTTACCCAAAACTCTACCAACCAGTGAAACGCCTGCTGCTCGTCCTGGGCATCCTTCTTCTCTTCGCCACCGAGATCCTCCGCGTCTATTTTATCATGCCTTTTCCCGGAAGTCAGCACTCCAACAGCATCGACCTGGCCTATTTCATAGACCGCAACCGGCTTTGGCTGCGGATCGCCGGCTTCGTCCTGGTTGGCTATGCCTTGCTGATCCATCCGGCCAAACGCCGCAACCCCTACGCTACACCCCGCAGGAAAAGCAACTGGCCCGCAATCGGTCTCTTCATCGCCGCCGTGCTATACGCCATAGTGTTCTACTTCTTCAACTACCGGTTCGAGGCTGACAAAATGTTTCATCAACCGCATACCCTGACCTTCACCGACAGCACAAACCATTCCCTCATCGGAAATCCCCTCGTGATCGGCCTCGTCGTAAATGATCAGGCCAAAGCCTATCCCATCCGGCTTATCGGCTATCACCACCAGGTCAGGGACACGTTGGGTAACACCCCGATCATGGTTACTTACTGTACCGTCTGCCGGACCGGCCGCGTCTATGCTCCGCTCGTCCATGGGAGACCTGAAAAATTCCGGCTGGTCGGGATGGATCATTTCAATGCGATGTTCGAAGACGCAACGACTAAAAGCTGGTGGCAGCAGGCCACGGGCATCGCCATCGCCGGCCCGCTAAAGGGGGAGCGGCTCGCCGAGCTACCGTCAGGGCAATATACATTGGGATACTGGCTGCGGCTGCATCCGAATTCGAAGATCATGCAGCCCGATCCTGCCGACACCGCCCATTACAGGGATTTGGAAAACTACGACGACGGGACTATCAAAGGGTCCCTCGAACACCGGGATTCGGCGTCATGGAAACCTAAGTCCTGGGTTGTCGGCGTGATCGTCGGAAATAATGCAAGGGCATACGATTGGAATTATCTCAATGCACATCCTATCGTCAATGACAGTATCGGCGGGCTACCCGCGCTGATCTATGTCTATGGTTCCAAACCCGCCAATTTCCATGTCTGGAGCAGGATGGTGGCTGGTAAGGAGCTTTCGTTCCTGCCGACGGAAGGCAAACTTCTCAATGGTGACCTCACGGATAGTTCCACCCATTCGGTGTGGGACGAGGAAGGACGCTGTATTATTGGTTCCTTAAAGGGCCAGCAGCTCCAACCCCTCCAGTCCTACCAGGAATTCTGGCATTCATGGAGCTATTTCCATCCGACAACAACGCAATACAATCCATAATCACCAACCCATCGGCCTGTCCGGCCCTACGGCCACGGCGATCTTCGAATCCGCGGTACCATAGTACAACAACCAGCGCCCCCTGAAATCCGCCAGCCCTTCGAGGAAACAGACCTGGTTTACCTGACCTGTGATCTCATAAGGCTTGTCGGGATGAATGAAATTGTGATCGAGGCGCCGCAGGACTTTCGTGGGATCATTCTTGTCCAGTAACACCTGCCCGCCGCCGTACATCCCCTCCGGCAAGGCGCTGTCGCCACTGGCCCGCCGGTTCATCCCGTTATAAATAAGGAGAATGCCTTCCTTCGTTATCATTGCCGGCGGACCGGATTCGACAAGTTGACTGTCCCAATGTCCGGCGCGCGGCGCCACGACGACCTTCAACGCCGACCCCGCGTCCGTCCGCGCTTCCGACCCCGCCCCCGACCCGGCGGCTGAGCCCACCTCCACCGGAGACCAATGGATCAGATCGTCCGACGTCGCCGCCCAGATGTCGTGATCGCCCCAGTACATCCAATATTTCCCATTGATCTTTGTCGCCACGATCCTGCCGCCCGAATAACGCGAGACGATCGAACCCGATTTCGACCAGCTTCGGCTGTATTTACCATTGTATGCTTCCGCGAACGCGCTGCCATTTTTGAACCAGTGGATGAGATCCGTCGAGGTCGCGACCATCAGCCGCGCCGTCTGACCGTCAAAGGCGGTATAGGTCATATAATAAATTCCCCGCTCGTCCTGCACGACCCGCGGGTCCTCGCAACCGCCTTCCCACTCCAGCTTCTTCTGTGCATCTTCCGCGGGATAGAGTACCGGTGCAAACCGCCGGGTAAAATGAAACCCGTCATCAGAGACCGCCAGCCCGATCCGCGATGTCCCCGCAGGCCGGCCGATCTTATCCTGCGCCCGATAAAGCAGATATAATTTTCCCTTTCGCACCACGACCGCCGGATTGAATACGTCCTTCTCCTCCCATTTCACCGGTTCCCGCCGCAAGGGATCGAGAAAGCTGCCGCTCCCCGGGCCAAGGACAGGGTTCACGCTGTCCACCTTCGTAAACGGTATCAACGCCCAATCGGTGGGGGAGCCGGCCGGCGTATTGGTCAGCGTGTCAGTCGCCGGCGCTGCGGATACCGGCGCGACAGGAAGGAGAGCCGGCTTCTTATCCTTGCAGGCCGCCAGGAACACGAGCATGATCAGGACCTTCTTCATTCGGGTGTCAATTTGAGCAGGATCACCGCATGCCGGGCGATCGTCCCCCGGTAGTTCGTCGCCGTTGTCCCCTCCATCTCCCCTTTCCAGACATCCTTCACCCGATGATTGGTCCCGATCGACATCCCTGACCACGATATATCCAGCTTTTTTTCCTGATCGCCACGGTTGAACAGACACACAGCGGTATCCCCGCCTTGCAACGGCTTCACAAAGATCTCCAGATCCTGATGGAAGCCGGCGCGATAGCCCTGCCGTCCCAGGGGGTCCTGGTCGATCGCGATCACATCCTTGTTCGTAAGGACCCGTTGGGTCTCCGCCGACATGTGCCGGAGATCGTTACCTGCCATCAGCGGCGCCGCCAGCATACACCACAACGTGAAATGCGACTTCTCTTCCTCCGGTGTCAATACGCCGTTGCCCACTTCCAGCATATCGGGGTCATTCCAATGTCCTGGTCCGGCATATTTCTCCAGTCCGTTCTGCAAGTCCAGGTTCCCGATGACGCTCCCGCCATATGCGTTGCCATTCCCCGCCTCCATGAAGTCCCAGTTATTCCCGATATCGCCGCAGGACCGCCAGAGGTGCCCGATATCTTTTGCCCAGGTCCAGGGCTTGTTGGACCCCCATTCACAAAGGCTGAAGACGATCGGCCGGCCCGCTTTGTATAAAGCATCCCGCATAAGGGTATAGGATGCAGGGGCGTTCTGGGTCCCGGTGTTACACCAGTCTTCCTTCAGATAATCCACACCCCAGGCCGCATATTGCCGCGCGTCCTGGTATTCATAGCCTTCGCTCGCCGGCCGCCCTGCGCATGTATTCCGGCCCGCGCAGGTATAGATGCCGAATTTCAAACCTTTCGAATGGATATAATCTGCCAGCGCTTTGATCCCATGCGGGAATTTCACCGGATCGGCCTGGATATTCCCGGCACTGTCACGGCTCACCTGCCAGCAGTCATCGATGACGATATATTGATAGCCCGCGTCCTTCATCCCGGTGGCCACCATTGCGTCGGCCGTCTCGCGGATAACGGTTTCATTGATCCCGTCGCAGGCAAACTTATTCCAGCTGTTCCAGCCCATGGGGGGAGTTTTTGCGAGCTGTTCGAATTTCTGACCCCGTGCAGCCGGACCTTCGGTAATACCGACAAAAAAGGCGATGCCGCACAGCACCGCCCTGAACATGCAGAGTTGATAGCGCATGGTGTAGTAGGGGTTTGTGTTACATGAGGAACTGTTCGGAGACAATTTTACCGTCTTTTACATGATAGATGCAAAGCTCCTTCATGTTCATCCGCTGGCCGTTCTTCATCGTAATGTCCATGTTCATGGTGACGGCAAATGACTGATCTGCCAGCAGCGGTTCGGATACTTCGCCGCCGTGCATTTCCTGCACCATCTCGGACCATTTCTTTCCTTTCTCGATGATGGCATCCAATCCATGGGTCTCTTTTTCGAAATCTGCCGTGCCATGCGGTTCAATGCTGACGGCGTCATCGGCAAATAATTCCTTCTGAGCGGTCTCGAAATCGCCTTGGCGGCATAATTCGACGAGACGGTTGGCGACGTCCACCGTCGTCATGGTCGTTGTTGTTGATGACATAAAAAATGGTTTTGGGAAAGTTACCGCAATTTCCGGTCCTGCCCAAATTACCTCTATATGACCGGCGCCGTGATACCTTACTTATCCACCTTTATTACCTTCTGGCTGACGAGATGATCCCCATACTGGATCTGAAGCGCGTAGGCCGCTGCGGGCAAGTTCCCCAGTCCATACAGGCTGATACTGTTCAAACCCTGGGTCACCGGCTGGACCACCCGCCGGAGTGAACGCCCATACAGGTCAATCAGGGTGATCGTGGCTGTACCGGACGAGGGCGCGGTCACCTCCATATTGATCTGGTCGATAAAAGGATTCTGGACGGACCGGACATGGAAGCTGATGCTGCCATTACTCAGCAGCACGAGCGCGCTATATTGGGAGAAGGAATTGCTCGTCATCTGGATGCGATAGTAGCTTTGCGCGGCCACCGGCGTCGGATCGGTGAACTGGTAGATCGCCCCTTCGCCCGGGGCAGCCGTACCCGACATGGTACCGATCGACGAGTAATGCACGCCATCGTCGCTCCGCTCCACCGTGAATTGCAGGCCCGATACCTCACTCGCCGTCGTCCATTGCAGTCCGGCCAGCCCGTTATTCTGCAACTGGCCCCGGAATGACAACAGGGTCGTCGGCAAGGCGACCATACAGTTCACCCCGTATACATACTTCGGCTGGGTGGTCGTAAACGCACAGTTGGCGGAAGCCAGATTGGCAACCGTACTTGCCACCACCAGCTGATAGATCGTCAGCGAAGACGTCGCCGGGACCTGGAAATAGCGGGTAACCGTGTCCACATACAGGCCTGTCACCGGGTTATACAGGGGCACAACAGAACCCGTATCGGGCCGGTTCAGCGTATCGAGACCTGCCGGCACCCAGGTGGTGCCGCCGTCGGAGCTCTTATTCAGCTGCCATTCCGTATAATTATTCACATAGGAAGAAATTGCAAATCGAACGGTATCGTCCGCACCATAGCACAGTGTATCCGGTTTATCGGGTGTCAGCAGCAGGTTGGGCGGGCAGGTCGCCAGCGCGATGTCGTCCAGTGCCCAGTCGTTACCCCCGCCGCCCGGGGCATTGTTACGGACCGAGATCGTAATAGAGGTTTCGGTCGGGCCCGTCTCGTACACGAAGCCGCGTTGCTGCCAGCCCAGCGTATCCAGGTTACCCGTAGAGTAGCGGTCGATGCTGTCCACGACCAGGGTCAGGTTCGGCAGCACGCCGGGAGTGTATTCCGCCACGCCGTTCGAGTCGATACCGCAGTTGGGACAGATATTCTGTACCCACACGGAGAACTGATAATAAGTATTCGGACACAACCCCGAGATCACCTGGTGATAGGCTTCACTCGCCGCGAGGTCGGCGTTTACGACCAACATATAGCCCGCGGCCGTGGTCGAGTCGGGCGGAGGATTCCCTGCCGCCGTCGTCGTACCCGTGTGGTCGCCGCCGATAAACCAGAAGCCGCCGAATTCCCGGTTCGAACAAGCCAGCACCCCCGTGGCGCCGCCGCAGGTTGGCTGTCGGTTGGCGTTCGGATACGTACTGCTGACGGGGCTGGTATTGTTGACAATGGCATAATAGCCGTCGTTGATCGAAGGCGTGGTACCTGAGTTGGGCAAATAAGTATAGCCGGGGATCAGGAATGTCGGGGGCGTACTCCGGTTGCGGCCGACGCCGTTGCCGAAAGTCCCGCCGAACTCTGCCGCGAAGTTCGTACTGGTCGTACTCGAGCACAGGGCCGTAGGCGCCGTGATGAGGATCTTATATTGCGTGCAATTAAGGGCGGTATCGGTAATACCCGTTTTGGTCTGGCGGTAACGGATCTGGCCGTCGCCCAGGGTGATCGTATCACCATAGGTACCGGTCACTACCACGCGAAAAGCGGTCATCATGATCGTTCCGGAGCTAAAGAGGGGTTTGCTCACGCTCCCGTGGATCGTGCTGCTGCCGTTGATGTTGGTCGTTCCCATGGGGTCCACTCCGCTGGGGGTGGTGGGGGTCGCCCCGATATTGATTCGGACCTGGTAGTCGCCGGGCAGCGGCGGTGTCGCCACATAGGAGCCCGCGTCATCACCCGTCGTATAGGTATAGTGCCGGAAAGTCAACCCTTCATTCGTGATCAGCCGCAAAGAGTCATTAGGAAGAATAGTCGTGTTGGTTGGAATATTGTCCAGATAGCGGACGTCGTACATCATCCCGGTCCCGTTATAGGAGCCGTTCACATAGAAGTTCGTACGGATCTCCAGCGTATCGCCCGGCTGCACAGGGCCGCCGACGGTCTTCTTGCTGAGATTGACGTAGCTGTTCCCCCATTTGATCATAGCCGTCGCCTGCGATTGCGCCAGGTCACGGAAAAACAGGATTAGGATAAGTGTCCCGACAATTTTGCCAACAGCAAAATTACCGGGTAGATGTGTTTTCATATGATACGACCTTTTTCAAGGGTTATTGGATTGTCGGGTCAGTACGGTGCCCCGGTATGGGCGGTCTGCCGGGTATGATAAAGGTAAGGTCATTTTTAATCCCCCGCAATCGTAGAACTACCAGAATAAAGTACTATACCGAAATTGAACAGGAATGCGTTATTTTGGGGAAATCCTATAATCCACGCCGAATGAAAGACCTAAGAACCTGGTCCTATGGCTTTTTGGCCTGCCTTTTTGCCTGCCTGTGCTTATGCGCAACGGTGCCTTTGGCCGCCCAAACCACATTAACCTATTATAATCAGTCGTTTAAGATAGACACGCTCTATCCTGCCACGGGTACTACCGGGATGACCTCCCCGTGGGAGATGGTCTATGGGCCCGACGATTCCCTTTGGGTCACCGCCTCCCACGACTATAAGATCTGGAAGATCCACCCCGGGAACAAGGGAGCGCGGGTCCTGCTCGATCTCAACAGCAATAAGGACTTTACCGCCGCCAATGCCAATCCCTGGCCCCAGGGCGGCTTGATGGGGCTGGCCATTCACCCTCAATTCTATAGCGGCAAACCCTGGGTCTATGTGGCCTATGTATACCATCTCATCGGCTGCTCTACTTGCGCCGGCAGCACCAGCGGTGCGCGCTGCAGCTACAACACCCAGATCGTCCGCTATTCCTATGCGGCCGGCAAACTCACGGTGATGGATACCGTCGTCACCGGCCTGGATGGCAGCAATGACCACAATTCGGGTCGCCTTCGCATCAGCCCGATCCCGGAAAGCGACGGCAATTACCATTTGTATTATACGATCGGCGATATGGGCGCCGGTCAGCTGGCGAATATCTGCCGGGCCGAATTTGCCCAGGATACCACCGTTATAGAGGGCAAAACACTGCGGTTCAATACCGAGCCCGATCTGACGCAGCCGTCGGGCCAGCAGTGGATCCCGGCTGACAACCCTTTCCCGTCCTCGCCCGGGGCTTCGACGCGGAGCGCCATCTATACGTTCGGGCATCGAAATCCGCAAGGCCTGGCATTTGGATCGGTCAACGGCGGATCCTCCTATCTCCTGTACAGCGTCGAGCATGGCGATAAGTCCGACGATGAGGTCAATATCCTCACTCCGCATACCAACTACGGCTGGAACAAGGTTGCCGGGCTGTGTGACGACAACTATACCTCGGTGGCGGGCGACTCCCTGTATCTCGGCGGGCAGGCCGTGATCTCCGAAACGGGCTTCTGTGATACCACGAAAACGACACTCGCAGGCCCCATCTTTTCCTATTATAACTGGACACGGGCGCAAAACGACTATGTCGCCAAGACCTACCCTTCCGCCAATATGAACTGGCCCACCGTCGCGCCGACCTCCGTTGCATTCTATGGGAACGGGGCGATCACCGCCTGGAACAACAGCCTGCTCATCACCTCGTTAAAGAACGGGCTCTGGCGGCTGCAGCTCAAGTCCGACGGGCTCAGCGTGGACAGCACCGTTAATCCTTACGATACGCTTCACTATCTGACCGGGTATCGCCTGCGCAATATCACCGTCTCGCCCGCGGGGGATACGCTCTTTGTGAGCGTGGACAATTCCTGTTGTACGCTCGGCCCAACGGGAACGATCGGCAATTCGGTAGCCTCGCCGGCTCAGGGGTTCATCCTCCGGCTGGTATACCTCGTCCCGCTGGCGCTGGACAGCACAAACAAGGTGCCGCCGCCGCCGGCCGTCGCCCGACAGCCCCCGGCGCTCATCTATCCCAACCCCGCGCATGGTCATATGAACGTCACCTGCGCACCCGGCCAGCGCAAACCGTTCCTGCTCCAGCTATATAGTATCAGCGGCGACCAGGTGTTATCGCAGGAGTCCTGGGATGATCAAACGACGCTCAACATCCAGTCCTGCCAGCCGGGTATCTATGTGCTTCGGTTGACGAATGGGGCTTCGGTTCCCGTCCTGACGCAAAAAGTCCTCGTAGAATAGTTCAATCCGGCAGCATCCACTTACGCCTGCACGGTATCCGCCTTGGCCGTGCCGGCCTCCACTTCATGCTGTTCATGCGGCTGGCGGTGAAAGAATTTCTTTTGGAAGATCAGGATCGCGATAACGCCGACGGAAATGGAGGCGTCCGCCAGATTGAAAACGGGGCTAAAAAATTCGAAGTCCTCGCCGCCGATAAAAGGTATCCATGACGGATAGTGAGACACGATCAGGGGAAAATATAACATGTCAACCACGCGCCCGTGGAGGAATGATGCATAGCCATGGGCCGGGAACAATCGCGCGACGTGATCGTAGGTGCTGCGTTCGAAGATGAGGCCATAGAACATGCTGTCCAGCAGGTTCCCCAGCGCGCCCGCAAAGATCAATCCCGCGCAAATAATGAATCCCGGATGATATTTCTTCCGGATAATGGTCCGGATATAATAAACTCCGAACACCACTGCCACCAGCCGGAAAAGGGTCAGGGCCATTTTCCCCCAGTCGCC
>DATJMG010000188.1:0-16905 GCA_035508835.1 Puia sp. | reverse complement strand
GCTACCCAGCAAGACTGGAATTCCTACCTGATGGGCACGGTGATGAAGGCCTATTCCGCCGAGGTGTTGGTGGACCTGTACAGTTCGATGCCTTTTTCGCAGGCGCTGGAAGGAGCGGCGCAGCTCAACCCGAAGTTCGATAGCGGGTACGCCATTTACGACAGTCTGATCACGGAGATCGATACGGCGCTCGGGAAGGATTTTACTGCCAACACCAATACCGATATGGGCAGCCAGGACCTTGTCTTCGGCGGCAATATTCCTAACTGGATTGCCTTTGCCAATACGCTAAAGCTGAAAATGTACCTGCGGATGGTGAATGTCAATCCCAGTGCCGCGCAGGCCGGGGTTACCGCCCTGATCAGCAGCGGCGCTACTTTCCTCGGGACCGGCACCGGGGATGCCAGCGTAACGAACTTCACCAACGCACCTGGTCTGGACAATCCCCTGTATGAGCAAAATATCCGCCAGCTCAATACAGCGGTGAATCTCAGGGCGAGCGTAACGATGCTGTCATGGCTGAATGCGAACAGCGATCCGCGGGTCAATGCTTATTATACGCCGGTGCCGGGTTATGCGATCATCGGGATCAACCAGGGTGATTTTCGTTCCATCAACCCGACCTATGCGGATGCGGCGGTCTTCACGGAGACGCCCACGGATCCGGTCGAACTTATCTCCATGGCCGAGTCTTATTTCCTGCAGGCGGAGGCGGATGTGCGGTACAATGGCGGCGCGAATGCCCAGTCTTTGTATAATCAGGGGGTTACTGCGGCTTTCAACTATACGGGCAACGATGCCAGCTCGTTTATTGCCGCCGGCGGAGCTTACGCGTGGGGGGCCGAGATGGAGAACGGGTCGGCGCTCAGTCCCCTGGCGCAGATCATGCGGCAGAAATGGGCTGCCAGCGTGTATGGTTGTCATGGGATTGAAAGCTACTTCGACTTCAACCGCACGGGGTTTCCGCTGCAGAGTGCGGTGTATTCGACTGGGGCCAACTATGTGCCGGGTCAGTTGGTCGTTGTCGCCAATTCTGTACTGGGCCCGGGACAGATGCCCAAGCGTTTGATATATCCTTATAATGAAGTGTCGCGGAATACCAATTCGCCGGCTACTGTTCCGATCACTACACCGGTTTGGTGGGGGCAATAAAGGGTGCGGTTCAAACTAATTAAAGAAGCAAAAAAACTTAATATGGTCAAGTTATTATCGATAATCGGGCTTTTTGCGGGTCTCTGCGTGGTTGGTTCGTGTACGAAGAGACAGGACTATGGAGGCACTGCTGTTGAACAGGTGTCCAATGGATGGTGGGTGATGGCGTATTCTTCGGTGAATGGGGTTGTTTCCATTACTCCAACGACGGGTCCCGATACCGCCTCCAATCATATATTTTTCGTCACTTACAATGCGGCCCAAAATACGGCGGATTCTGTCTGGGCTGACGACCTGGGATATATCGGCGGGAATTATGACGTCAAGGCGTTGCTGGGCGTGAATCTTAGCACTTATACCTTAACCTCGGGGCAGACGGCGAATCTTTATCAGGCTACGAATCCCGTGCAGTGGGCAGCCGGAAAGATCTTTCCCAAGGGTGGCCTTTCCAGGACGGGGGTGGTGACCGACAGTATTCACCTGCAATTTCTGTTTACCGGAAGTCCGGGAGATACGCTGACGATCCAGGGGGTAGCCAGGACCGGATTCGATGGGGATGACTGGCCGGTATCGCCGTATACGCCGACGCCGTAGGGGCGGCATCCTTATTTTTTTGGTATATTGGGCAATGGCTACTCTTAAGCGCAGCCTGGGCCCGTGGATGTTGTGGGGCCTCGGGGTGGGTTATGTTATTTCGGGCATGTATTTCGGCTGGAATCTTGGGCTGCCGCAGGGCGGGACGCTCGGGCTTGCGATCGCCACGGTGGGCGCGATCATCCTGTATATCACCTTCACTTTTTCGTATGCGGAACTGGCCTGTGCGATCCCCAGGGCCGGCGGGGTTTTCGATTATGCGACCAGGGGGTTGAACCGGGACTGGGGGTTTGTGGCCGGGGCCGCGCAGCTCATCGAGTTCCTTTTCGCGCCGCCGGCGATTGCGGCCGCGATCGGGGCGTATTTTCATCTGTTTTTGCCGGGGGTGGGTGCGAAAGAGATCGGGGTGGTGGCGTATGTGTTGTTCACGGCGCTTAATATGTGGGGGGTCAGGGCGGCGGCGGGGTTCGAGCTGGCGGTCACGATAGTGGCGGTCTTCGAATTATTGTTGTTTGGCGGGGTGACGTTCCCGCATTTTTCCTGGAAGAATATCGAGCATAACGCATTTCCGCATGGATGGGTGGGGGTATGGGCGTCGGTGCCGTTTGCGGTCTGGTTCTTCCTGGGTCTGGAAGGGTTGGCGAATGTGGCGGAGGAGGCCGTGAGCCCGCGACGGAATATTCCGCTGGGGTTTGGGTCGGCGCTGGCGACATTGATCGTGTTGTGCGTGGTTGTTTTTTTCGCGTCGATCGGGGTGGCGGGCTGGGAGGCGATCGGGTATCCTTCACCGGGGGCAGATGCTTCGGACAGTCCGTTGCCGCTGGCTTTGGCCAGGATCACGGGGACGGGCGGGGTCTATTATCATTTACTGGTCACGATCGGGTTGATGGGGCTTATTGCGAGTTTCCACGGGATCATCCTTGCGGCGGGCCGGGCCACGCTGGAGTTCGGCCGGGTGCGGTATTTGCCGGCGGCGTTAGGGCGGGTGAATGAGCGGCGGCAGACGCCGGTGAATGCGTTGCTGGTGAATATGGTCATCGGCGTTGCGGCATTGCTGACGGGGAAGACCGATCAGATCGTGACGATCTCCGTCCTGGGGGCGGTCACCTTATATATTTTCGGGATGATCACATTAATGGCGTTACGGCGGAAGGAGCCGGGGTTGGAGCGGCCGTATCGGGCGCCGTTTTATCCGGTATTCCCGGTTGTGGCGTTGGTGGTTGGGCTGGCTTGCCTGGTGGCGCTGGTATGGCTGAATATTAATTTATCTTTGATCTATTTTTCGATTCTCGGGCTAGCCTATATTTGGTTTCGCTTATTTGTAAAAAAAGGATATGAGTATAGCAATCGATGATCTGCTGCAACAGATGGAGGTCGCGGGGACGGAGAAGGTCAAGCTGGCGGTCACGGATATTGACGGCGTTTTGCGGGGTAAGGTGATCGGGTTTGAAAAATTCAAGTCCATTGCGGCGAAGGGATTTGGTTTTTGTGACGTGGTCTTTGGCTGGGATGCGGGGGATCGGGCATATGATAACGGGGCTTTTACCGGCTGGCATACGGGGTATCCGGATGCGATGGCCGTGGTGGATATCGATACGATGCGCAGGGTACCATGGGAGGATGGGTTGCCTTTTTTTCTGGCGGATATTCAGGCCCCGGTTTGTCCGCGGGGTTTGCTGAAGAAGGTGGTGCAGCAGGCGAGGGAGGAGGGTTATACCGCTTATTTTTCGCAGGAATTTGAATGGTTCAACTTTGTTGCGGCGTCGGATGATCCTGCGCAGCGGTCTTTCGAGGGATTGGAACCGATAACGCAAGGAATGTTCGGGTATTCGATCCTCAGGGCTTCACAGCGCAGCGAATATTTTCATGCCTTGTTCGATGAGTTGAAGAAATTTGGTGTCCCGTTGGAGGGTTTGCATACAGAGACGGGGCCGGGGGTATATGAGGCGGCGATCCTTTATTCGGAGGTGCTCGAAGCGGCGGACCGGGCGGTGTTGTTCAAGTCGGGGGTCAAGGAGATCGCGTACCGGCATGGCGTGCTGCCCACCTTCATGGCGAAAGTGAGTGAGACGTTACCGGGATGTAGCGGCCACGTACATCAAAGTCTTTGGCGGGATGGGGTGAATTTGTTTCATGATCCGGGGGGAACGGGCGGCGGTTCGGGGGGGATAGGCGGGGCTGCGGGGGGAATGGGCGGCGGTTCGGGAGGAATGAGCTGCGGTTCCGGAGGGATGAGCGCGTTGATGGAAAGTTATATGGCCGGGCAGTTGTATTGTCTTCCGCATATTTTGCCCATGGTGGCGCCGACGGTGAACAGTTATAAGCGATTGGTGGAGGGGGCCTGGGCGCCTACGACCCTAACCTGGGCGGTCGACAACCGGACGACGGCATTACGGGCCTTGCCGGGAAGCGCTTCATCGACCAGGCTGGAGACGAGGGTAGTGGGTTCGGATGCCAATCCTTACCTGGCGATGGCGGCTTGTCTGGCCGCGGGTCTTTATGGGGTGCGGCAGCAAATGAAGCTCACGGTGCCGCCGACGAAGGGCAGCGGGTATGCGGATAAGCGTAATGGGGTGTTGCCGCGAAACTTGTGGGAGGCCACGCAGGCGATGAAAGTATCGCCGCTGGCGCGGGAGTTATTTGGCGAGGCGTTCACGGATCATTTCGTGCGGACGCGGGAATGGGAATGGCGGCAGTTCGGGCAGGTGGTGACGGATTGGGAATTGAAAAGATATTTTGAGATCATTTGAAAATTTTTCGCTGCCGCGTAGTGCGGCAGCAGGAGGTGGCCTATGGTAGATTTTTCGACGATCCGGCAATATAATTTTCCGACGCTGATCCGCTTTGGGGCGGGGGCTATTGCCGAGTTACCGGGGCATCTGGCGGCAAATGGATTGAGCAGGCCTTTGCTGGTGACCGACCCCATGGTGGCGCAGCTTGGTTTTTTCCGGGAGATCAGGCGGGCGTTGGAGGCGAAGGGCATATCGGTAGAAGTATTTTCGGATATCCACAAGAACCCGGTCAAGTCCGATGTGCTCAAGGGGGGTGAGGCATTTGCGGCTGCTGACCGGGACAGTGTGGTAGGGATTGGCGGCGGGGCGGCGATGGATGTAGCGCGGGCGGTGGTATTGCGGGTCCATCATCGCCGGGACCTGTTCGATTACGACGACCTGATCGGTGGCGATCAATATGTAACGGAGGACGTCCCTTATTTCATTACGGTACCGACGACAGCCGGAACGGGGAGTGAAGTGGGAAGGAGCGCGATCATCTCCGAGGATGACACGCATCGCAAGCGGATCTTGTTTTCGCCCAGGCTGCTGGCGAGGATCGTCTATGCGGATCCGTTACTGACGATGGAGCTCCCGCCTTTTGTGACGGCGGCGACGGGGATGGATGCCTTGACACATAATCTGGAGGCGTATCTCGCGAAGATGTTCCATCCGATGTGTGAAGGGATCGCGTTGGAGGGGATCGATCTGATCAACCGGTCCCTGGCGCAGGCGGTTAACCGGCCTGATCTGGGATCGAGGAGCCGGATGCTGCTCGGGTCGTTGATGGGAGCGGTTGCTTTTCAGAAGGGGCTGGGTGTGGTGCATTCGTTGGCGCATCCGCTGTCTTCCTTGCTGGATACGCATCACGGGTTGGCGAATGCGGTGAATTTGCCGTATGGGATGCGGTTTAATATCGGGGGTAGTGAGGAAAAATTCCGGCGGATCGCACAGGTGATGGGGATCGCGGGACGGGGAGGGAAGGCGGGGCTCCCTGGGAAGGACGGGGAGGCGGTAGTGGAGCGGCTGTTTGCGTTCAATGGGGAGGTTGGCCTGCCGGTGAGATTGAGGGATATCGGAGTTCGTGAGGAACATATAGAGACGCTGGCTGATCTGGCGGTTGCGGATTTTGCGCATCCGAACAATCCAAAGCCGGTCAGCAGGGAGGATTTCAAAAAACTTTATACGGAGGCATTATGAGGAGTGGAGATGTTATAAGGATCGGATTGACCGATACGGGTACGGAGTGGAAGCATCAAAACTATGTGAGATGGATCGGCGGGGGCGGCGGTGTCGAAGTGGTTCGGTTGTCGGCTGCGCTGGGCAATTTGAATGAGGCAGCGGGCTGTGACGGGTTGGTGTTATCGGGCGGGATCGATATTGATCCGTCGCTATATGGCGGCGCTTCCGAATATAAACGGTCGCCTGCTGCGGGCTGGGAGAAAGAGCGTGACTTATTCGAGCAGGCGGTGCTTCGGATGGCATGGGAGCGTGGGTTGCCGGTGTTGGGGGTATGCCGCGGGCTGCAGCTGATCAATATTACGTTGAAGGGGGATCTGGTGCAGGACCTGGGGATTGCGGGGGATGGGGTACATGAGGCGAATGCGGGTCTGGATAAGCAGCATGGGGTGCGGATCGAAGGCGGCACTCTGCTGGCGGAGGTGACCGGGCATGCTTCAGGGGAGGTGAACAGTGCGCATCATCAGGCGGTTGGGCGGCTTGGGGAGGGGTTGAGGGTCAATTGCTATGCGGAGGATGGGACGATCGAGGGGATCGAATGGGCGGCGCCGGCCGGACAGCCGTTCTTGCTGGCGGTGCAGTGGCATCCGGAGCGGATGCTGGCGAATGGGTTCGAAGATGAATTTCTTTATCGGGCGGTGAGGGACAGGTTTGTGAAGGAGGTGATGCTTAAACAGCAATAGTCTCCTTCGAACTTCAAAGATGTCCTGTAAAGCTCCCGTAATCCCCTGGTGTAACTTTTCCGGATCGCTATTTCCTTTTGTCCTTTAAGAGGATTTCCTTTCTTTCTTCGTATTCGTCTCTGGTGATCTGGCCCTCCGCGAATCGCCGTTTCAAGATGTCGATTGGCGTTTCCCTTTCCAGGCGCTCACCCGGAATCCGGTATGGAATGGCAAATATCCAGACAATCAGGATGAGCCAAAGAACCCACCAAATCCAATGCATTCCCCAGAAATAATAGTTGTAAAACATATACTGAATTTAAAAGATGACAAAGACATGCTACGGCGGAGCAGCGCAGGATCTTCCCGAAGCGGTAAATGGAAATGAAGTAATGGGAATGTGTGATGGAGGGACTACAAAGATACGTATTATTGTATCGGGGGGGCGGGAAGACCAACGTTAACAAAGTCAAAAAATTATCATTATGCAGATCATCAATCCGGCTACGGAGGAAGTTATCGGAGAAGTCCCGGAGGATACCGGGGAATCCGGGTGGGAGAAATACAGGCTTTTAAGGACGGGGCAGCCGTCGTGGGCGGCGTTACCGGTGGAGGAAAGGCTGGGGTGTATCGAGAGGTTTTGGGGATTGTTGGATAAGGAGAAGGACGTGTTGGCGGATGCGTTGACCAGCGAGACGGGCAAGCCGTTGCAGCAGTCATATAATGAGCTGAACGGGGCGCGGGGCAGGATCCGGTATTTCCTGGATCATTCGGCCAGGTGGCTGGCGGAGGAGTGGGTGGTAACGGCGGGGGTTACGCGAGAAAAGATCGCCTATGAGCCGCTGGGGATCGTTGCCAATATCTCCGCCTGGAACTATCCCTACCTGGTGGGGGTAAATGTTTTTATTCCGGCGTTGATCGGCGGCAACGGCGTGTTGTATAAGCCTTCCGAATACTCGACCTTGACGGGGTTGCATATTCGCCGGTTGTTGTACCGGGCGGGTGTACCCGAGAATGTCTTCCAGGTGGTAACGGGCAAGGGGAAAGCGGGGGAGTTGTTGCTGGGGCTACCGTTGAACGGGTATTTCTTTACCGGCAGTTATCGGACGGGGCGGTTGATCGCGGAGAAGGTCTCATCCAAGCTGGTGCCTTGTCAGCTGGAGCTGGGGGGTAAAGATCCGTTGTATGTCATGGATGATGTGGAAGATATCGATCAGGTGGCGGGGGCGGCTCTGGAGGGGGTAGTGTACAACAATGGTCAAAGCTGTTGCGCGGTGGAGCGGATCTATGTGCAGGAGAAGGTTTATGAGGCGTTTGTACAATCTTATACGGAACAATTGCGAAAGATGGTGGTGGGTGATCCGCGGGATGCGGCGACAGATATCGGGCCATTGAGCCGGCCGGGTCAGCTGGAGTTCCTGTTGCAGCAGATCGAAGATGCGGTGAGCAAGGGGGCCAGGTTATTGTATGGCGGCAAGCAGATCGGGAGAAAGGGTTATTTTATCGAGCCGGCGGTGCTGGTGGATGTGGAGCATGGGATGAGGGTGATGATGGAGGAATCTTTTGGGCCCGTGGTAGGTATTCAGCGGGTAAAGGATGATGCGGAGGCGGTGGAACTGATGGGGGATACCGAATATGGGTTGACGGCGGCGGTGTATTCGAAGAGTTATGAGCGGGCGGAAAAGGTGATGCGGCAGTTGAATACGGGTACCGTGTATTGGAATTGCTGTGACCGGGTGAGTGCGACGGTACCATGGTCGGGGCGGAAGCATTCGGGGCTGGGGGCCACCCTGTCGTATCAGGGGATAAGGGCGTTTGTGCAGCCAAAGGCTTATCATATAAGGGGTTAGAGGGAAATTTGAAAATTTCTCACTTTTTCGTGTAACCTATCGGCATTTCCGGAGTAATCTATATAGGAAGTCTTAATTTCTACTGCCAGTGCCGGAACTTTCTGATGAAAAAATAATGCTGAATGTACGAGAGGGGCGGCTGTCCGAGCTGACAGAGCTTTTTGAGCGGTATTCTACCCCGTTGTACAATTTCTTCCTGCGGCTGACGATGGACAAGGCGCTGAGTGAGGATTTGACTCAAAACCTGTTTTATCGCGTCCTTCGGTACCGGCAGAGTTTTGAGCCGGCAAGCGGGAATTTCCGGTCCTGGGTGTACCGCATGGCCCGAAACGTCTATGCGGATCAACTCCGGCAGGAGCAAAGGGTTCCCGGCGGGATAAGGGGAGGTGGGGGGATGAGTGGTAGCGGGGGGATGAAGGAGACTGAGGAGGGATTGGAGCGCGTCGCAGAGTTGGCGGCCGAGCGGTCCGGAGAGCGGGGGGAGGGGTATACGGAAGATCAGTTCGCGCGGTTGGATGCGGCTATGGCGAAGCTGACGCCTGATCAGCGGGAGATATTGTTGCTGAGCCGGTATCAGGGATTAAAATACGATGAGATCTCGAAGATAAGGGACCTGTCGGTCCCAGCGATCAAGGTCCAGGTGTACAGGGCCTTGAAACAACTGAGAGCGCTTTATTTCAAACAATGACTATGAACTGTAAAGAAGTAGAGGCAGTCATGATCGACTACCTGGATCGGGCAGCGGATGTCGAAATGAGTGCAGCGGTGCGTGCGCACTTGATCAATTGCGAGCAATGCAGGAAGGAGGTGGATGAGATGCGCGAGTTGCTTTTAACGATGACCGACCAGGAGATGCGGCAGCCGGGACCGGAGCTCAGGGATAATTTCCAGGTCATGCTGCAATCGGAACTTAATATGGAGACGGCGGATATCCTGGTGCGCGGGCTCCGCGATGGCAGAACTGAGAAGGTTGGGGTAATGGGAAGGATCGGGTGGATGGCGGCCGCGGGCTGTATCCTGCTCTTCGGCGGGATATGGATCGGTTCGATGTTGGGCTCTCAAAAGGCGACGGGTGCGGCGTCGGGCGTGCCGCAGCAGTTGGGTCTCCTGCAAAAGGAGGTCAAAGAGATGAAGGAGGCCATGCTGTTCACGCTGATCGATAATGAGTCCGCCAGTCAACGGATCAAGGCTGTGAGCTATGCGGAGGAGATCCCTGATCCGGACCAGAAGGTCATCCAGGTGTTGATAGGTACCCTGAATCATGATAAGAGTGTGAATGTCCGGCTGGCCGCCTTGTATTCGCTGGCCACGTTTGCCGACAGCCGGTCGGTCAGGGACTCGCTGGTGTCGTCCCTGCCGAAGCAAACCGAGCCGATCATCCAGGTGATGCTGATCAATCTGCTGGCGGAGAAGAAGGATAACCGGGCGATTGCGCCGATCAGGGATATTATTTCGAATAAGAACACGCTGCCGGCGGTAAAGGATGCCGCGCAAAAGAGCCTGAGAACGATGTAGGCGAGATCAAACGAGATTTTACTGTAAAAAAAACAACATGAATACCATGAAGTATGTCATTCCATTCCTCCTGCTCGTATGCATCGCCGGAAGGCTGAGCGCACAGGAGTACAAAGTAACTGTAGAGAACACAAAAGAAGGCAAATTGACACTGGATGATTTTCCTTCGGACCTTCCCATCGAAGGCTATAGCGGCACCGAGATCATTATTTCCACCGAGTCGGGGGAATTCTCTCCTCCGGATCGTGCCAGGGGGTTAAAGCCCGTTTACAGCGGCGGCACGGACAATACCGGCATCGCGCTGAATATGGAAAAGAATGGGAGCAGCGTCAGCTTTCGCTGTCTGCTACCCATCACCAGGAGCGCCAGTTACCGGATCAAGGTGCCTGAGAATCTCGCCCTTAAAATTCATCAAAGTTGCGCGCGGGGCGGCACGGTTACGATCCAAAACATGAAGAATGAAGTGGATTACGATGGTTGTTCGGAGGTCAACCTGAAAAATGTGACCGGTCCGCTGGTCGTTTCCACGGTCAATGGCGAGGTCAATGTGGTCTTTAGCGAGATCAGCAAGGACAAGCCGATCTCTATCGCTTCGGTCAACGGGCCGGTAGACGTAACCATTCCGGCGAAGGCCGGTGTCGATCTGGAGATGTCGAATGTCAACGGGAATATGTATTCCGACTTCGACCTGCCGCAGGACAACAAGGATATGCGCCGGGTGGGCGGAAATTCGATCCGCACGACGCTCAATGGCGGCGGGACCGAGCTTAGGCTGCACAGTGTAAACGGGAATATCTATCTCAGGAAAGGATAAACCAACAAACCATTCAGATATGAAAAACAATCTGCTTAAACTGGCCGGCGGCTCGACCATTATCGTGCTGGCATTGGCGGCTGCCATTCCGGCGCGCGCCCAAAAGGTCATTGAGAAGCATTTTAACCTGTCAGGCAGCGGCTTTGTCGCGATGAATTTCCAGATCTCGGATTCCATCCGGATCGTTACCTGGAAGAAGAACGAAGTCTATGTAAGAAGCACGATCGACGTGAATGACAACAAAAATAACGATGACTACAAGGAGACGTTCAACGAAACCAACAATTCCATCGATATCGTCGCCAAACTGGATTTTCATTGTAATGGCTATCGTTCGCACAAACGGCCGGCCGACAGCAGCAACCGGTCAGCCGACAGCAGCAACCGGTCGGGTGAAACCAGCAGCAATGACTGTTGTTGTTGCTGTAACTGTGAAAGTTATATCTATCACGAGATCTATATCCCGGAGAATACGGATTTTTCCGTGGAAACGATCAACGGCAATATTGTTATCTCGGGAAATACGGCCGAGATCAGGGCAAAAAGCATCAGTGGTTATATCGACCTGACCATGGCGCCGGACAAGGCGGCGGCGGTCAGAATGCAAACGATTTCCGGCACGATGTATTCTAATTTCGACTTCGGGGGGATCAGCGGGCGGTCCAGGCAGGTGGGCGGCAGGACGCTGGATGCTCAGATTAACGGCAGCGGGGGCAAAGCGGTCGATCTGGAGACGATCAGCGGGGATATCTTTTTCCGGAAGCAGGGTTCGTAATTTGGCGGGGTCGGGGTGGTACCGATGTGGAAATGATGTGGTGTAATGGCCAGGCGGCAGGGTCGTGATGTGGAAATGATGTGGTGGGATGGTTGGGGAGATGACGGAAGGGTGCCCAAAAATAAGAGGGCAATAGAAATTGCCCTCGCGTCACGACTTTGTGACCATTCAAAACTAAAACAATAAATAAGGTGAAATATGGCAGCGCGGTTAGATAATCGTCAAATTTACGATTCTCCGTTGATACTGCAAATACCGGGTGATACTAATTACCGGCGTAGTATTGGAATTTTACCTGGTTTAAGAATGAATTAACGATTATGGGTTGGGAATCCGGCGTGTCAGGTTAATAATTTATCGGGGTTGGGGATGAAGTTGAGGAAGGCGTGGAAGTTGGCTTTATATTTCCTCTTGTCGAGACGATAGAAGAAGGCGCCTTTTTTGGAGCCCGTTTTATCTTTCTCTTTTTGTTTGACGAGTAATTCGGTCGAGAGGACTTTCCGGCTGAAGTTGCGATTATCGAAGTTGGTGTCGTAGATGCTTTCGTAAAGGATCTGGAGTTGGGGGATGGTGAAGCGGGCGGGCAGCAATTCAAAGAGGATGGGGTGCAGGGCGGCTTTATAGCGGAGCTGTCGTTTTGCGATCTCGACCATCCGGTGATGATCGAAGATAAGCTCCGGCATTTTTTTGAGATGGAACCATTCAGCGTGGTATTCGGTGGTCAGCTGGCGGGCGTACTGGTTGATGTCGATGAGGGCGAAGTAGGCGATGCTCACGGTGCGTTCGACGGGATCGCGGCCGGGTTCGCCAAAGGCTTCCAGTTGTTCCAGATAGACGCCTTCGAGGCCGGTCAGCTTATGGAGGATCCGGTTTGCGGCCTGGTCGAGGCTTTCATTGGGTTGGAGAAAGCCCCCCATGAGGCTCCAGTTCCCCTTGCCGGGCTGAAAGCCGCGCTGGATGAGCAGAAGTTTAATATCGGCTCCATCGAATCCAAAGATGATGCAGTCGACGGCTACGAGCAAACGGGTCTCACCGGGGTATTTGTTCATGTGCAGCGGTTGGATGGTTAAATGATTGTTACCAGAAACGAATGTATAGGGCGGATATGATGAGCAGGGTGATCACGATCATGGCGAGGATACCGGGTGATACTTTGAACATGGATTTGTCGAGCACGAAGGCTTTAGGGTTGATCTTCGGCCCTGCGAGGCTGATGAGGATCATAATGATCATGGTGAACATGAAAGCGAGGCCCATGCAAATGTGAAAGGGGATCTCGTATTTTCCGTCAGCGACGCTGTAATAGGCGGTATAGAACCAGGTATTGTTGCCGAATAGCGCGGGTGCCAGTTCATTAAAGAGAATGGAGAGGCAGAAACCGACGATGACGCCTGCGACGGCGGCTGCACCCGTGGTCCGTTTCCAGAACATGCCCAGCAGGAACATGGCGAATACGCCGGGGCTGATAAAGCCGGTATATTTCTGAATGAAGGTAAAGCCGCCTTCACCGCCGATGTTCAGTGCGTCTTTCCAGGTGAGCAGGATCGAAATGAAGAGCGCGGCGAGGATGGTGATCCGGCCTATCCAAACCATTTTTGCTTCGGAGGCTTCCTTATTGATGTATTTTTTGTAAACGTCGAGGGTGAAGATGGTGGAGATGCTATTGGCTTTACCGGCGAGGGAGGCCACGATGGCGGCAGTTATAGCGGCGAGAGAAAGACCGATAAGACCGGTGGGCAAATAGCCCAGGATGGCCGAGTAGGCGCGGTCGCCGTTGAGTTTCCCGTCGGGGCCGACCATTTCTGTTTGCAGCATTCCTTTTTGATGAAGGACGTAGGCGATCACGCCGGGGAGCATGACGATTACCGGCATCATGAGTTTGAGAAAGCCGGCGAAGAGGATGCCTTTCCGGGCCGTTGGCAGGTCTGCGCCCAGTGCGCGTTGGGTGATGTATTGATTACAGCCCCAGTAGTTGAGGTTGATGATCCAGATACCGGCAGCGTAGGAGAGCAGGCCGGGGATAGTCAGGTAACTGTAAACCTGTTGAGGCGATGAGTTCCTATCGGGTTTGGCGAAGATCATGTGGAAGTGGTCGGGGGCCTGCTTGATCAGCTCGTTAAAACCTGCGAGGGCATTATTGCCCAGGCCGAAGGCTTTGCTGACCATGGTAAGGCCGATGTAGGTCGTAGCGAGGCCGCCGATGATCAGGACGGTAACCTGGATGACGTCGGTGAAGCCGATGACTTTCATTCCGCCGAGGGTGATGAATATGCCGAATATCGAAAGCGCGATCAGAATAAAGTGGAACTGATTTTCATTCCCGCCGAGCAAGCTGTTGATGGCGATGGCGCCGAGATAAAGGATAGAAGTCAGGTTAACCAGGACGTACAGGAGCAGCCAGAAGATCGCCATGATAAGGGCCACGGTCTCGTTGTACCGTGTTTTCAGGAACTGAGGCATGGTGAAGATCTTGTTCTTCAGGTAGACGGGCATAAACCAGACGGCGACGATGATCAGGGCGATGGCCGCGATCCATTCGTAGGCGGCGACGGCGATGCCGATAGTGAAACCGTTGCCGCTCATGCCGATGAATTGTTCCGTGCTGATGTTCGAGGCGATGAGGGAGGCGCCGATAGCCCACCAGGTAAGGGATCCTTCGGCGAGGAAGAAATCGTGGGTATTGGTCACTGCTTTTTTCTTCCGGCGGTAGATCCAGTAGCCATAGGAGACGACGATCAGGAAGTAAATAACGAAGATGACGATGTCAATATTAGCAAGCTTGTTCATGATAGCGTTGGTTTATGGATGTCGCGCCCGGTGGTGTGATACCCGGAGGTGTCATACCTGGGGATGTCATACCTGGTGATGTCATACCTGGCGGTAAAATACTTCATTCCATCGAAGTTCGTTGCGGAATTGGTGGAGATCGGTATTTTTTCCGATCAGGGCGAATTCGATCCCGAGGATATCGGCAAAATCGCGCATATGTTCGGCGGTGAGGTTTTGGCTGTAGCCGGTGTGGTGGGCGCCGCCGGCTAAGATCCAGGCGGAGCAGCCTGTTGCCATGTCGGGGCAGGGTTTCCAGAGCACCCGGGCGACGGGCAGGTTGGGAAGGGGTTGGGCGGGGGCGACGGCCTGCACTTCGTTAACCAGCATCCGGAAGCGGTTACCCATGTCGATGATGGATGCGTTGATGGCGGGGCCTGCGGCGGAGTTGAAGACGAGGCGGACGGGGTCTGCCTTGCCGCCGATGCCGAGGGGATGGATCTCGCAGGAAGGTTTCCCGTCGGCGATCGACTCGCAGATCTCCAGCATGTGGGCGCCGAGGACGAGGTTATTGCCTGGTTCCAGGTGGTAGGTATAGTCTTCCATGAAGGAGTTGCCGCCGGGCAGGCCGCCGGCCATGGTCTTCATGGCGCGGACGAGGGCTGCGGTCTTCCAGTCTCCTTCGGCGGCGAAGCCGTAGCCGCTGCCCATGAGGCGTTGGGCGGCGATGCCGGGAAGTTGGGTCATGCCATGGAGATCTTCGAAAGTATCGGTGAAGCCTTTGAAGTTGCCTTGTTCGAGGAAGCGGCGCAGGCCCAGCTCGATACGGGCGGCGGCTTTGAGTGATTGATGTTTTGCGCCGCCTTTGCGGAGCGACGCCGCGACGGTATATTTATCTTCGTACTCCCCGGCGAGTCTGTCGACGTCGGAATCAGGGGTTTCGTTGATCACTTCAACGAGGTCACCGATGCCATGGGTATTGACCGAGTAGCCAAAGGTCATTTCGGCTTCTACCTTATCGCCTTCGGTGACGGCTACCTGCCGCATGTTGTCGCCGAACCGGACGAATCTTGCACCTTGCCAGTCGTGCCAGCCGGCTGCGGCGCGGGTCCAGGCGTTGAGGCGCCCGAGCACTTCGGGGTCCTGCCAGTGGCCTGCAATGACCTTGCGGTTGAGGCCCATGCGGGTCATGATGAAACCGAATTCGCGGTCGCCGTGGGCGCTTTGGTTGAGGTTCATGAAATCCATGTCGATGCTGCTCCAGGGGATATCGCGGTTGAACTGGGTATGGAGGTGTGCGAGGGGCTTATGCAGGATCTTCAGGCCGCCGATCCACATTTTGGCGGGGGAGAAAGTATGCATCCAGGCGATGATACCGATGCAGCCGGATGTTGTATTGGCTTCCTGGCAGGTGTGATAGATCTCTTCGGGGGTTTTAACGGTGGGTTTAAAGACCACCTTTACAGGGATTTGGGGAGAATCGTTGAGGGCTTCGGCAATCGTTTGGGAATGTTCGGCTACCTGGTTGAGGGTGGCTTCGCCGTAGAGGTGCTGGCTGCCGGTGACGAACCAGACTTCGAGTTTCTTCAGGTCCATGCGTGTTGTTTATTGGCCGTAATAAGAGTTAGGCCCGTGTTTGCGTTCGTAATGTTTTTTTATCAGCGACTCTTTGAGGCGCGGCGCGTTCACGTCGATCTGGAGGGTAAGGTAGGCCAGCTCAGCGATCGACTCAAGGACGGCGCTGTTGTATACTGCCTTATCGGGGGTTTTTCCCCAGGTGAAAGGAGCGTGGTTACCTACGAGGACCATTTCGACTTCTTCGTAGTTGAGGCCGCGATCGCGAAAGTGATTGATGATCTGGAATCCGGTTTGGTATTCATAGTCGCCGCGGATCATCTCGTCGGTCATCGGGGGTGCGCAGGGGATATCTGCCGTGATGTGGTCGGCATGGGTAGTGCCGAAAATGGGGATATCGCGCTGTGCCTGGGCCCAGGCCGTAGCGTAAGTTGAATGGGTATGGGCGATGCCGCCGATCTTTTCCCAGGTTTTATAGAGCAGGGCATGAGTAAGCGTGTCGGAGGAGGGGCGAAGTTTTCCGTCGACGGTTTTTCCTTCGAAGTCGACGATCACCATTTTCTGCGGTGAGAGCTCATCGTAGGGCACCCCGCTCGGCTTAATGGCGAAAACGCCCTGGTCGCGGTCCGCGGCGCTCACGTTGCCAAATGTGAAGAGTACCAGGCCCAGCTTTGGCAGTTGCCGGTTGGCTTCAAAAGCTGCTTCCCGGATATGGTTGTATTTGCTCATGCTCCTTTGGTTGTAGACTCGATGAACTTACCGAGGGTCTTGTATTGTTGATACCGGTCCGCATAGATGGCGGTGCGGGCGGGATTGGGGATATAAGTGACGTCGAAGCCCTGGCCTATTGCGGTCATGGCGGCTTCTACTTTGGGGTAGAGGCCGGCGGCGGTCGCGGCAAACATGGCGGCGCCGAGGGCGCAGGTTTGTTCGGAGGCGTGGATGCGGATGGGTCTGTCCATGACGTCAGCCATCATTTGCATGATAAAGGGCGACTTTTTTGCAACGCCGCCGAGACCGATGAGGCCTTTGACGGGGATGCCTTCGCTGATAAAGCGGTCGACGATGGATTTTGCGCCGAAGCAGGTGGCTTCGGCGATCGAATGAAAGATCTGTGGGGCGTCGGTGCCGAGGTTCAGGCCGGTGATGGCGCCTTTAAGCAGTTGGTTGGCGTCGGGAGTGCGGCGGCCGT
>DATJMG010000187.1:0-4334 GCA_035508835.1 Puia sp. | reverse complement strand
CACAACCGGCGGCGCATAGAATTGATAGACCGACATGTTACCAAAGTCAGCGCCTGTGGTCTGGCTGGCTTTTGCATCGTGCATAACGATCATTACCTCGAACAACGGGGAGTGACTGAGATCCCTCGTGACGTCGAGCTGGTCGACCAGGTAATCGAACGGATAGATTTGGTGTTCGTAGGCGCCCGAGGCGATCTCGCGCACTTTCCCCAGCAACGAAAGGAAGGAGTCCTCATCTTCCAGCTGCGCCCGGAGGGCAAGCGTATTGACAAAGATGCCCATCTGGTTTTCCAGGTCATCGTGTTCCCGGCCGGTGATGGGCGTTCCCACGGTAATATCCTGTTGCCCCGTGAGCCGGTAGAACAAGGCATACAGGGCGGTGAGCAGGCCCATGAAGAGCGTCGCGCCTTTTTTATTGCAGATCTCCGTTAGGGACCTCACCAGGCGGTTGTCAAAAGAGGTGCCGTAGTGCCGGCCGCTGAAGGTCTTCACGGCGGGCCTGACCTTGTCGGCAGGCACTTCCAGGTATGGCGGAGCCGGGGTAAAGCGGCTCACCCAGTAGTCCTGGTACTTATTGAGCTTATCACCCTGCAGCAGATCATTTTGCCACGCCGCAAAATCTTTGTACTGGATCTTCAATGGTTGCAGCGGATTGGGTTTGCCGTCGACGAATGCGTCATACAGCTCCCGGACCTCTTTTATCCAGAGACCCGACGACCAACCGTCGCTGATGATATGATGACGCGAAAAAATGAATACGAATTCATCGTCGGCGGTGCGCAGCAGCCGGGTACGGAACAGCGGACCCTCCTTGAGATCGAATGGTGTCGTCCATTCCGCACTGGTCAACTGATGGGCCTTTTCGGCGGGGTCCGGCAGATCCCGCAGGTCTTCCTGCAATAAGATGGGGCCGAGCTCAACAACAGGCAGGATCTTTTGCATGGGCTCGCCATCGATGCTGATGAATACCGTGCGCATGATCTCATGACGGTCGACGATGGCATGCAGCGCACGCTCCAGCGCACGAATATCGAGCTCGCCGCTGATCCGGAATGCATTCAATAAGTTATAGGCTATATTCTGGTTTTCGAAGTGGCTGAGTATCCAAAGTCTTTTTTGCGCCGATGAAAGCGGGTACCAGGGCTTTATTCCCGTTGGCCTGATCTCTGCGTACTGTTGCCGTGTGGATGCATTGAGCAGGGTACACAACTGCTGGATGGTAGGGTTTGCGAAAAGGTCGGGCAGCTTCAGCAGCACGTTACATTCCTTATAAATTTTGGAGATCACTTTTATTCCGCGCAGGGAAGATCCGCCGATATTAAAAAAGGATTCGTTCCTGCTGACCCGGGGTACTTTCAAGACCTCCTTCCAGATGTTTTCGATCTTCCTTTCAAGTTCACCGGCCGGCGGCTCGTAGTCGTTATTTTCCAGGTTATCGGGGATGGGCAGGGATCTCCGGTCGATCTTTCCGCTGCTGTTAAGGGGGAATGCCGCCAGGTGTATATAGTGGGAGGGGTGCATATATTGGGAAAGGAAATTGCCCAGATAGCTTTTCACCTTGCCTTCATCGATCTTTGCGCCGGTATAATAACAGGCCAGCACGCTATCGGCCTCATTTTCCATCTGAATAACGGTCACCGCCACCCCTCTCACACCGGGAAAAGACGACAATACCTTTTCTACTTCCAGCAATTCGATCCTGTTGCCCCTGACTTTGACCTGGTTGTCATTGCGGCCAAGAAAAACGACATTCAGGTCCTCCAGGTACTTACCGGTGTCGCCGGTATGGTAGATAATGTCTTCGAAGTCGCCATGCAATGGATTTTGAATAAATTTTTCTTTTGTCAGCTCCGGCTGCCGGTAATAGCCTTTAGAGCGGAAGGGGGTCTTGATATAAATATTGCCGGGCTCGCCGATCGGACATAGCCGGCCTGCATCATTCAGGATGAGAACGGCCGTGTTGGAAATGGCTTTCCCCAACGGCACGATGGAAGCCGGGCCAAAGGTCGGATCCTTTATGCGATAGAATAATTTGGCCAGGGTCGTTTCCGTCGGTCCATAGACATTGACGAGCTCGGTTTGGTCGCCGGCAATGGTGCGCCAGTTGGTGACATCCTTCCCAAAAAGCGGTTCGCCGGCAAGCAAAATAAATTTCAATGAAGAAAGGGCATTCCGCGGGTCCGGCACGGATTGCAGCTCTTCCGTCAGCAGCCTGAACAGGGAGGGGACACAGTGAAACAGCGTGATCCCGGCTGACGCCAGCCAGCTGAGCAGCAAGGCAGGGTTGAACCGGACCTCCTTGTCGGGAATGCAGAGCGTGCCCCCTGTCAGCAGGGGAACGAAGATATCCCGGAAGCTGACGTCGAAAGACAGGGGTGTCACCTGACTGACCTTCGTGTACCTGTCGAGCCCGAACTCTTCGATCTCCCAGTGGATAAAATGACTGAGGCCCTTATGACAGCCTTCGATGATCTTGGGCTGCCCCGTGGACCCCGAAGTATAGATCAGGTAGTTCGTATCGTTGCCATTGAGTTCGACCCGGGGGTTCTCCGTAGGATATTGCCTGTCTGCCAATAGATCGCCCTGCCGGTCGTGTACGGTAATGCTGTCGGTGTCGACCGCAAGGATCATTATTTCCCGCTGCCCGATATCCGGATCGGTGAGTAAGCGCAATGCTTCAGGCAGGAGCCTGCGATCTGCAACGAGTAACGAAAGGCCGGCGCTGTTCAGGAGCTGCGCTTGCCTTTTGACGGGGAAATCGGGATCAAGCGGCATGAACACCATGCCCGCCTTATTGATACCAAGGACAGACGCGACGTATTCGATACAATTTCCGAACCAGGCGCCTGCTATGGTGCCTTTGCCGAGGCCGGTCGCCAACAGCGCATGCGCCACCTTGTTGGAAAACTCATTCAGCTGCGTATAAGTCACCCGGGTCTCACCTTGCTCGATCGCGATATTACCGGGAAATGACGATGCGATGTATTCGAATTTGGAATGGGCCAGATGTTTATTCATACAATTCATTTTTTCTGTCAGGTCATAGCGACCACAATTTTTCTGTTCCCTTTATAGGGACTTCTGCCATGGCAGACAAGGACGTTGTCAACCATCAGGAGATCGCCTTTACGCCAGGGATTGCGAACGATATGCCGGTCTACCGTCTCGCGGATCTCCCGGATCTTTTCATCGCTGATCCCGCTGCCGTCGCCAAAGGCTCCATACATGGGCATGTCCTCCTCGCTGTCATACATGAGCTTCAGCGACTCATAGATATCCTCGTCGAGATGGGAAGGATGGAACTGGTCCACCTGGTTGAACCAAACTTTTTCGCCCGTGACGGGATGCGTAATTATCGCGGGACGGAATTGCGTCAGCCTGATGCCGCCATCGGGTTTCCACGCAAAATGAATGTCGTGCTGCCGGCAAAACCGCTCAACCTCCGTGGCGCTGTCCGTTTCATAGGTCTGTTGCCAGGACGGCCCCGCACCAATGCCGGCATGCAGGTTACGAACATATTTCACGCCTTTTGTCTCGAGCTCATCCAGCAATCCGGACCTGAAGCCGCGAAGGATCTTTCTGCAATCCGCGATGGTGGTCTCACCGCCGGATTCGCAGGGAGTAATGCAGCAGAAGAATAGCCTGGAAGGCCATTTGGCCGAATAAGATAATTCATTGTGCATAGTAATGCTGAATTCGGCGTCATACTCGGTGGAGGTATAAGTGCTGGCAGAGAGCCTGGTCCGCGGCGAGAACCCATCCTTGTAATTCAGGGGCGGGCCCGTAATATTCCTGATGACCAGATCGAAATCCTCAACCGTCTCTATACCGGTGTTGGACAACAGGATGGCGCCGTTGACGAGGAGCCGGGATTCGAGCCAATCCTCATTATCCTTCTTCCAGGAAATAAGATCGCCGGGGGATACGTCTCCTTCCAAAGCCACCATCAGAGGAAGACCCGTGTCGGTGATCGTGACATTATTTATCATATTGCTTATACGTTAGAAATTCTCGGAAATATCCTTATTGGCCATCATCAGCATCTGGTCATCGGTAAATCCGCCCGAGAGGGACGATGTCAATGTGGCCAGATCGATGGCGGGATCATCGGTAACGGCCTTACAGATGCCGAGGAGGTCCGACCGGAGCTTTTCGATCGTCTCCCGCTTATACAGATCGGCATTGTACCTGATCCGGAATCCTATGCACCCGCCGGATTCAGAGCCATAGAACCACAGGTCATTGATGGCAACCGTCCCTTCATTGTCGATGTGATCGATCTTGATGCCGTCCCAGCCGGTATCGGGGGAAATATGAAGACCCATCTGGTTTTG
>DATJMG010000186.1:0-21655 GCA_035508835.1 Puia sp. | reverse complement strand
TCTGCCAGCACGGCCAGGTTGTCGGTGAAGAAATACCGGGCGCCGACATAGAGACTAAAGCCGACTGTGCTTCCATAGCTCCCCGAACCTGAGAAGTTATAGCCGTCGATATCGCTATAGGAATAGCTCAGGATGTTATAGGAGAGCATAACTCCGCCATACAGGTCCAGCTTTTCCACTTTGAGACCGTTATAGTGATAGGCGCTTCGGATGCCCAGCACGGTGTAATGCCATTTTTCCGAATAGTCCGACCCGGAGAAACTGTACCCTTTATAGCCGGCATAGCCACCCAGGCTGATGACGCCCGGGCCGCCGACGTCCCATACACCCCGTTCGTATTGCAGGCTGAGGGCGGGGGACTGGGAGGCGCCCGAATAGGAGAGGATCGAGCTGCCGAGGCCGACGCCGGCGCTGACGATATTCGTCCCCTTCTGAAACTCCTGGGCATGAGCGGTAAAGACACAGGCGGCAGCCAACACAAGCAGTAGAAGCTTTTTCATTTTTTTTCACCAAATTACCCGGGAGCAGAAGACGGGACAAGCCGCATTTATTCTGTGCGGGGCGGCGATTTATTTTTTGCCCGGAAAGCAATGAAATTTGCTTATCTTTTGTAGCCGGCCGGCTGGAGACCGGCCCGATATAAACCCCACCCATGGCCAAATTACTACTGCTTGCGGTCTTTGTGGCCCAGGTTCCCATCTGTGCCGGGCAGCCGACAGCCCCCGTCGATTCCTTTCTTCGGATCGTCCGCCAACATCCCGGCCGGGACAGTAGCCGGGTGGCAGCCCTTGTCAAACTGGCGGATGCAACGGTCTATACCGATCCGGTCGCGGCGATGCGAGATGCCGATGAAGCGCTGGCCATCTCCGAAGAGCTGCATTGGGTGACAGGCCTGGCGATCTCCTGGCGCCAGAAAGGGAATGCCTATTATAATTTCTCCGACGATCTTGCTGCAATGGATTGCTATATGAAAGCTTTGAATATCAGCAGACCGCTGGGGAACCGGGAACTGGATGCCACCCTCATCAATAACCTGGCTAATATCTACAGTGACGAGAAGCAATACGACAAGGCGTTGGACTATTACCGCCGGTTCATGGAAGTTGCGCGGGACCTGAGATCGACAAAGAAGGAGGTGATCGGGCTGGTGAATATGGGGACGGTGTATACCGAACTGGGGGACCAGGAAAAGGCCATAGAAAGCGGCCGGCAAGCCCTGGTCCTCTGCAGGCGGGATGGGATCGACTATTTTGTTCCGATCATTTTGAACAATCTTGGCATTGCCTGGAGCAGGAAAGGGAAGCCCGACAGCGCGCTGGATTATTTCCATCAAAGCGTCGCGCTGGCTGACAAGTCCGGCAATAATGACGCCAAGGCTTCTTCGCTGGAGGAGATCGGGAAGGTCTATCTGGCGCGCGGCGATTATGCCAATACCGAAAAGTTTGCGCTTCAGTCGCTGGCGATCGCACGGCAGCTGCAATCTGCCGAATGGCAAACCAGCGCCTGGCAAAGTCTTTACCAGGTCTATGAAAAACGGCACGAGGAGGCGAAGGCTCTCGAGGCCTATAAGCAATATATCCTTTTCAGGGACAGTGTTTCGAACGCCGAGAAGCAGACGGCTATGGCTAAAAAGGAAATGCAGTTCGATTTCGAGCGAAAGGAAGCCGCAACAAAGGCGGACAATGACGAGAAGGCGGCGATCGCGCAGGCGGAGATCAACCGGCAGGGTCTGATCCGGAAAGGGATGGTGACGGGAGTCGTCGTTCTTTTACTCGCGGGGCTATCCAGTTTTGTACTGTACAAGCGGCGGCGGGATGCGGAGGAGCGACGACGGGATGCGGAGGAGCGGCGGAAGGAGGCGGATCTCCGGGCAAAAGTCTCCGCCACGGAAATGAAGGTGCTGCGATTGCAGATGAACCCGCATTTTATTTTCAATTCGTTGAATTCCGTGAGCGACTATATTTCCCGCAACGAGACCACGACCGCCAACTATTTCCTGAGCAAATTCGCCAAGATGATGCGGCAGGTACTGGAGCATTCCGAGAAAAGCGAGATCACCCTGGCGGAGGACCTGCAGGTGGTGGAGACTTATATCCAGCTTGAGCGGCTTCGGCTGCGGAACGACCTGTGTTATGAGATCGTTGTCGACAGGGAGATCGATCCGGAGGTGACGATGGTGCCGCCGCTGATCGTACAGCCGTTTGTCGAGAACAGCATCTGGCATGGGTTTTCGGGGAGATCCCATCCCGGTAAGATCTCGATCCGGATCACGCGGGAGGACGGAATGATCTATTATATTGTGGAAGATAACGGCATCGGCCGAAAGGAGGCGGGGAAATATGCACCGGCGGGTCGGCGATCCATGGGCCTGCGCATCACGCGGGACCGCATCGATATCATCAACCAGGCGAAGGGCGCGAGGGGAGGGAAGGCTGGGAAGGAGGAGAAGGCCGGCGTAGAGATCTTCGATCTTTCGGAGGGGACGCGGGTTGAGCTCAGGCTGCCGTTGGAACTAAACTACTAGCGAGCTATGATTGACGCTATCATCATTGACGACGAGGCGCACTGTACCGAGCATCTGACGGCGCTCCTTTCCACCTGGTGCGGTTCGATGATCCGGGTGGCGGGATCGGCCGGAACAGTAGAGGAGGGATGGCGGATGATCCTGGACCGGCAGCCGCAACTGTTGTTCCTGGATATCCAGCTGCGCAACGAAACGAGCTTTGACCTGCTCAACCGGTTCCCGGTGATCGATTTCGATATTATCTTCGTTACGGCGTACGAGAAATATGCGATCCGGGCATTCAAGTTCAGCGCGATCGATTATCTCCTGAAGCCCGTAGACCCGGATGATCTGCGGCAGGCGGTGGCACGGCTGCAGCAAAAACGATCGAAAGAAGAGAGTGCCCAACGCTTTGAAACGCTTTTCTACAACTTAAAGAACGGGCCCGGCCTGCCCCGGCGGATCAGCGTGCCGACGGTGAAGGGGCTGGAGTTCCTGCCCGTACAGGATATTATCCGTTGTGAAAGCCATATTAACTATACATCCATCTTCCTGGCGAACGGGCAGAAGTTTACGGTGGCGCGTACGCTCAAGGAATTCGAGGAGTTGCTGGAAGAACATAATTTCTACCGCGTTCATAATTCGCATCTGATCAACCTGGCGTGGATCAGAAGTTACAATAAAGGAAAGGGCGGATCGGTGTCCATGACGGACAATACCGAGATCGAGGTGTCGACACGGCGGAAAGATGAGCTCTTGAAAAGGCTGGCGGAGTTGTGATCCGGCTGAGTTGTACATTTGCCGGATGGCAGGTAATTTCGATACGCAAGCGGCTGCGATCTTGCATTTCTATCGCAATTTGAAGCCGCGGTTCACGCTGCGGGATGGGATCGGGATCATGAATCCGTATAGGGATGCCGCGACCTGGAAGGTGGTTACCACGTTTTATGAGCGGTTCTATTCCGACCTTTCGCCGCGGGCGTTGATCTTTGGCATCAATCCCGGACGGCATGGGGCGGGGGTGACGGGCATACCATTCACCGATCCGATCCGGCTGGATGAGAAATGCGGGATTGCCAACGGATTTCTGAAGCGGGGTGAATTGTCTTCGGAGTTTGTATATGCCGTGATCGGGGCGTTTGGCGGTCCGGCGGCCTTCTATGGCCGGTATCATTTTACGGCATTGTCGCCCTTGGGTTTCGTGCGGGATGGAAAGAACCTGAATTATTATGATGACAAGGAGTTGTTGAAGGGATTCGAGCCTTTCATGCTGCGCTGTATCCGGCGGCAGCTGGCGACGATGCCGGTGGAACCTACCTGTTTTTGTTTGGGGGAGGGGGAAAACTACAGGTATTTCAGCCGGATCAATGAGCGGCATGGATTTTTCAAGCAGATCATTCCGCTGCCGCATCCGCGATGGGTGATGCAATACAGACGGAAGCAGGTAAAGGATTATGTCGAATTGTACGTGAATAAGTTGAGTGTCAAAATGTTATAACATATTCATCATGTGGCAACATTTAGGCTTGTTATAACGAGTATAAAGTTATAACTTTGGGCTACAATATCTATCAAATGAGAGATGGCGTTCAGTTTACAGGGAGGACCTTCATTCGGAAAGTGGGTAACTCAAAAGGGATCATCCTGTCCGGAAAGATACTCCATGAGCTTCATTTGAGCGAAGGGAGCGAGGTGGAGGTTAGCCTATCGGACGGAGGGATCCAGATTGTCCCGGTGCAGCCAAAACGAACGGTGAATAGAGATCTGTCTTCATGGGGAAATCAGTTCAAAGCCGCTATCAAAGCCGGGGATAAACCCGATAAGGATTTATTCGATGGCTTGACGAATGATTTTGATTCAAGAGAATGGTAAAGTGAACCGGAATGGAAACGAAGGTGAATGCGAAGAAAAATGAGATCTGGCTGGTTAATCTTGATCCCACAATTGGGTCTGAAATTAAAAAAAGCCGGCCTTGTGTGATCGTCTCTCCGGACGCGATGAACAAGTACCTGGCCACCGTTATCATTGCTCCATTGACCAGCACCCGAAAGAATTATCCGTCCAGGATAGATTCGACTTTTCACGGCATACAGGGTCAGATCGCTTTAGATCAGCTGAGAGCCGTTGACAAGATAAGGCTAACAAAAAAACTGGGACTTTTAGATAAACAAAGTATTGAAGATATCCGGGCTGTTCTGACTACGATGTTTTCAGCCTGACATCTTCTAGTGTATCCGGTCGCCGCGGAGCTCCATCGATTGCATGACGCCGGCTTCGTAGTTGAGCCATTCGGCCCAGCGTTCACGCACGGTCTCCTTGTCCAGACAGGTTTCGGCCAGGTCAATGAACAGGTGATAATGGCCGGCTTCACTTTCCATAAAACGGCGATAGAACTGGCGCAGGTAGGGATCGTCGAGGCCTTCGCTAAGCCGTTTGAAGCGTTCGCAGCTTCTGGCTTCGATGAGGGCAAAAGACAGGAGCTGATCGAGAAAGCGTTGAGATCCACTGCCGCCCTTCTGTTCGAATTCCCGGAGCTTGCCCACGTATAGGTCTTTCCGTTGGGGTCCAAGCTGGAGACCGCGTCTCTCGAGTTCGGCGAGCACGAGCCGGAAATGTCCCCATTCTTCGGTCACGATGGGAGCGAGTTCTTCGACGAGGCGTTGACGGGCGGGGTAGCGGGAGATCAGGGAGATGCAGCTGGTGGCGGCCTTTTGTTCGCACCAGGCATGATCGGTGAGGATATCTTCCAGGGAGATGGCGGCGAGGTCGACCCAGCGCGGGTCAGTGGGTAGCTGGAGGCCGAGGATGTTTTTAGTGGTGGAGGTTTCCATGGGGTGAAATTAGGGGTTTTCTGTAGGTTTGCCGGAAAAGGGCGATTTTGGACGAACAAAAGTTATATCCGGACGATTTTTTGGACCTTAAGTTAAATGAGCGCCGTGCGCAGGATGCGTTGCGACGGCTGCGGGTGGCTGACGGGAAGGTAGATCTCTGCTCCAATGACTATCTGGGGATCGTGACCAATGGGCTGATCGGGGCGGGTGCGGGCGGCGGCGGGATATTGTCTTTGCCGCATGGGAGCACGGGGTCGCGCTTATTGGCGGGAAATTATCCGTTGATCGAAAGGGCGGAGCGGTCGATAGCGGATTTTCACCAGGCGGAAGCGGGGCTTATCTTCAATTCGGGGTATGACGCTAATTTGGGTGTGCTCAGCTGTGTTCCGCAGCGCGGGGATACGATCTTATATGACCAGCTCTGTCATGCGTCGATCCGGGACGGGATCCGGCTGTCATTTGCCCAGGCGTTTTCTTTTTCGCACAATGACTGCGAGGATTTGGAACGGCGGTTGCGCACGGTGCGTTCGGCAGGAGGAGGGACGGGAAGTGGTGCGGCGAACGGCTCGCGGATCTTTGTCGTCACGGAGTCGGTCTTTTCGATGGACGGCGACCTGGCGCCGCTGGAGACCATCGTGGGATTATGCCGGACCTATGGCGCGCATTGTATCCTGGATGAGGCGCATGCGACGGGAGTGATCGGCGAGGCGGGGGAAGGTCTGGCGCAATCGCTGGGATTGCAGGACGAATGTCTGGCGCGCATTCACACCTTCGGAAAGGCGGTAGGCTGTCACGGGGCGGTTGTACTGGGAAGTGAGCGGCTGCGCCGATATTTGATCAATTTCTGCCGGCCGCTCATTTATACGACCGCGCTCCCGCCCGCGAGCGTGCAGGCCATCGCCGATGCCTACCGGCTTTTCCCGACGATGCGGATGGAGCGGGAGCGGCTTCGGCAGCTCATCGGGCGGTTCCGGCAGGCCGGGATCGGTTATCAACGGTTGGACAGTCACACGCCGGTCCAGGTCGTGATCGTCCCCGGTAACGCTGCGGTCAGGAAGTTGGCAGAGCAGCTGCAGCAGGCGGGGCTGGATATCCGGCCCATCCTTTATCCGACGGTACCCAGGGGCGGCGAGCGGCTGAGGATCGTCATCCATGCTTTCAATACAGACGAAGAGATCGATCAACTGATCCGGCTGTTGAAATAAACCATAAAAAGCCGGCCCATTGCTGAACCGGCTCATCATCTACCTGAACCACCTGAACTAAGTTGAGCGACCGCCGGAGCGAGCCCGCAGCGGCCGCGGGTAAAGAGTACGTTCGTCCTACCATGCAAAGATGCACCGGCGCGGAGAGAGTAACAATACCATTTTGTGGTAATTTTTCCTACTTTTAACTTATGAGAATCATTCCTTTCCTGCTTTCTTCTCTACTAACTGCCGGATTTGTGTATTGCCTGAACGTGCGCTGGGGAGGTCTCAAAAAAACACCACGGTTCGGGGCTTTTCTGAGCCCGCAAGAGGGGTTCTGGCAAAATGCCGAACCGGAAGAAGCGAATTTCTCGGGGAATATCACGCTGCCGGGGATGGAAGGGAAGGGAACCGTTTATTTCGATAAATACCTGATCCCGCATGTCTTTGCGGCCAGCGAGACCGACGCGTGCTATATTCAGGGCTATCTGCATGCGCGGTTCCGGCTATGGCAAATGGAGTTCCAGACCTTTGCGGCAGCCGGCCGGATCAGCGAGTTCCTCGGACCGGGGGAGAACAACGCTTATGTGAAGTATGACCGGTCGATGCGCCGGCTGGGGATGGTTACGGCAGCGGAGGCCGCGATTGGCGCCATTGAAAAGGATACCGTCGTCTGGAAGGATTGCGATGCCTATACCGCGGGGGTCAATGCCTATATCGGGCAGCTTAACAGGGGAAGCCTGCCGTTGGAGTACAAACTGCTGGATTATCAGCCGGAGCCCTGGAGCAATTTGAAGACGGCCATCTTTATAAAATACATGGCCTACGAGCTCGCAGGTTCGGACAATGACTTTGGCATGACGAATTCCAAGAGCTTTTTCAGCAAGGAAGATTTTGCCAAATTGTATCCGTTTGTTCCGGATAGCCTCGATCCCATCATTCCGAGAGGGACCCCGTTCATGCCGCCCGCGCGCCTTCCGAAGATGCCCGCGACGGCCGATTCGCTGTACTTCGACAACCCGGTGACGGTGACTGACGAAGAGTTGCGGCCGGAGAAGAGTAACGGGAGCAATAATTGGGCTGTCAGCGGCAGCAAGACGCTGAGCGGACGGCCGATCCTTTGTAACGATCCGCATCTCAGCACGAATCTGCCTTCGATCTGGTACCAGATGCAGATCCACACGCCGACGTATAATGTCGCAGGCGTCTCATTCCCCGGCGCGCCGTTCGTCATCATCGGGTTCAATGACAGCTGCGCGTGGGGGATCACCAATTCCGAGCGGGATGTCCGGGATTATTATTCCATCAAATTCAAGGATGATACCCGCCAGGAATATTGGTTCAACGGGCAATGGCAGCCGGTCACCGGGCAGCGGGTCGATACGATAAAGATACTGGGGGCCGCTCCGCTCTATGATACCGTCGTCAGCACGGTCTTCGGTCCGGTCATGTTCGATCCGACATTCACGGGATATTCCGACATCAGTTCTACCCGGTCCTATGCGGTACGCTGGAAGCCGGCCGATCCGTCCGATGAACTGTTGACTTTCCATTACCTCCAGTCCGCGCATAACTATGCTAATTTCACCGATGCGATCGCCACTTTCCAGGCTCCCGGCCAGAATTTCGCCTTTGCGGATAAACGCGGGACGATCGCCATCTGGCAGCAGGGACAGTTCCCGGCCAAATGGAAGGGACAGGGACTTTTCGTCATGCCGGGGGAAGACAGTTCATACATGTGGCAGGATACCATCCCTCAGGACCGGAACCCTTATATGATGCTGGATTCGGGTGAAGGCCGCGGATTCGTCAGCAGCGCCAACCAGGAGCCGACCGATACGACTTACCCGTATTGGGTGAGCGGCAACTTTTCCATTTACCGCGGCCTGATCATCAACAGAAAGCTGAGCTCGATGAATTCCATTACGCCGGCCGATATGATGAAAATGCAAACAGATAATTTCGATGTCTTTGCGCAGATGGCGCAGCCGGTATTACTGGGCCATCTCAATGTCACGGGATTGAATGAAGAGGAAAGGTCCTATCTGAATACCTACAAGCTTTGGAAGTTCCGGGATGATCCGGATGAGGAAGGTCCGACGATCTTCAACCTTTGGTGGAACCATCTCGAGCATGATATTTTTGACGACGAATTCTCCCGGAGCTCGCTGGACTTACAGCGGCCGGGTGAAAGCACGTTGCTGGAGGCGCTGATCCGGGACACCTCCTGGTCCTTCATCGACAATGTGAATACAAAGGATGTAAAAGAAACGCTCTCGCAGGTCGTCACGGAAGCTTTCCGCCAGACTATCCCGGACCTGGCGCAGGCAGGTCAGGAAGGCAGGCTCACCTGGGCCAAATTCAAGGATACCTGGGTGCGGCACCTGCTTCGGCTGCCGGCGCTCAGCCGGACCCATCTTCCGATCGGCGGCGGCACCAATTGTATCAACGCGGCAAAACAATACCATGGACCCAGCTGGCGGATGATCGTGGAGCTAAGGGACAAGACCGAAGCATATGGCATTTATCCCGGCGGACAAAGCGGAAACCCCGGCAGTCAATATTACGATACCTTTGTCAATAAGTGGGTAGCGGGCAAGTATTTACCGGTGTGGGTCATGGGGGCGGCGGATCAAAACGACAACCGGGTGAAATGGGTGCTGAATTTTTCAACGGCCGCTTTGAATTAATCATCGTCTATGCTGATAAAATTTCTGGTCAATACCTTGCTTATTGCGCTGCTTTGTTTTGTCGGCGGCCTCTTCTTTCCCAATTGGATTATCGCGCCGATCGCATTTGCGGTCAGTCTGCTGATCCCCTTGCGGCCGCTGCCGGCCTTTCTGTCCGGTTTCGCCGCCCTGTTCCTGTTATGGGGCGGGCTGGCGCTGGCGGCCAACGCAGCGAATCATGGCATCCTGGCGACGAAGATCGCCTGGCTGTTGCCGCTGAATGGTTCGCCGTATCTGCTCATCCTGGTGACCGCGCTGGTGGGCGCGCTGGCGGGCGGAGGCGGCTCGCTGACGGCGTCCTTCTTACGAACTCCCCGGTAAATCAATCTGGCTTATGTTTCGCACCCTTATCTTATGGCTGTTGATCGGTTGGACCGGAACGGCAGCTTACGCCACCCGGGTCACGGGAGTCGTTACCGATGACAAGGGCAGCCCCTTGTCCTATGCTTCGATTCTGATCAAGGGGACAACGCGCGGTGTCACGGCAGGCAATGACGGGAAGTATGTGCTGGATCTGGCCCCCGGTCAGTATACGCTGGTCTGTCAATACGTGGGCTATGCACGGA
The DNA here is from genome assembly GCA_035508835.1 of Puia sp. Classification (GTDB taxonomy): domain Bacteria; phylum Bacteroidota; class Bacteroidia; order Chitinophagales; family Chitinophagaceae; genus Puia. The sequence continues at coordinate 11,839 of DATJMG010000186.1, read as the reverse complement.
AAGAGAGAAAGATCACGGTTGGCGAAACACCGCTGGTAGTAGACTTTCAGCTTTCGCTTCAACAGTTGTCCATGGCCGAAGTGGTTGTGAGGCCGGGTGGTGAAGACCCTGCGTATGCGATCATCCGGCATGCCATCAAAAAACGGAAGGACTATGAAATGCCGCTGGATTCCTTTACCTGCGAAGCCTATGTTAAAACGCTGATCCGTACCCGCGGGTTGCCAAACAGGATATTCGGGCAGCGGCTGGAGGAGAAGGATAAGAAGGATATGGGAGTGGACTCGGCCGGGAAGGGCATTATCTATCTTTCCGAATCGCTGAGTAAGATCGCCTACAAGCGGCCCGGCAAGATCAAGCTGGAGGTCCTTTCGGGCCGGGAGGCGGGGTCGAACGGCTTCGGGTTCTCGTTCCCTGTCTTTATCAATTTCTACGACAACAATGTCAACGCGCTGGCGGGCCCTCTCAGCCCCCGCGGCTTCGTATCGCCGATCGCAGACGGGGCGCTCAACTATTACCGGTATCATTTTCTGGGCTCCTATTTCGAGGACGGGCGGGAGATCAACCGCATCCGGGTCATCCCGCGCAGGAAATATGAGCCGTTGTTCTCGGGGACGATCGAGATCGTGGAAGGGGACTGGCGCATCCATAGCCTGGACCTCATGCTGCTCAGGACATCGCAGCTGCAGATCCTCGACACGCTGGAGATCCGGCAGATCCACGCTCCCGTCCTTTCCGACTCATCCAACCCCGCCGCCGGTTCTTCCATCTGGCAGGTAAAGGACCAGGTGGTCACGTTCACATTCAAAATCCTCGGGATCGACGCGGTCGGGACCTTCCTCGACGTGTACAATAACTATGACCTGACCCCGCGGTTCCGGAAGCGGTTCTTCAACAATATCTTTATCCGCTATGATACGGCGGGCAACAAGCGGACAAAGGCTTACTGGGATTCGATCCGGCCGGTCCCGCTGGAGCCGGATGAGAAGATCGACTATAAGGTAAAGGACAGCATCTACCACTATAACCGCGACTCGATGGGGACGAAGAAGAATCGCGACTCTTTGTTGAAGGAGCAGGGGCCGGTAAGATTCGGCCAGGTGGTCTTCAGCGGCGTCCGACGGTCCGATTTCCGGCAGCCGCGGCCATTGACCTACACGATCGATCCGTTGATCAGGGGATTGTCCTACAACACGGTGGAGGGGATCGATCTCAAACTGGCGGCAACGTTCAGCAGGCGGCTGCCGGGCAATAAAGGGATACTGAGCTTCTCGCCGCATATCCGCTACGGTTTTCACAATACGCATCTCAATCCGTGGGCAGACCTGACGTGGCGGCGGCGAACGTTTGAATGGCAAGGTGACGATGCGTCTTCTTCCCGGCAAACCTGGTCCGTCTCGGGCGGCAAAAGGGTCTCGCAATTCAATCCCGACGATCCCATCCCGGAGTGGGTCAATGCGTTGTACACGTTGTGGTGGCGGCGAAATTACATGAAGATCTATGAGAATTATTTTGCGCAGCTCAGCTCCACTACCCGGTTTGACAACGGGATGCGGCTTTCTGTCAAAGGGTGGTATGAGGACCGCATTCCGATTGCTAATACGACGAATTATTCGATCGTCACGATCAAGGGGCGATCGTTCACGCCGAATTACCCGGTGGAGCAATTGGACACTCCGTTCCCGCGGCATCAGGCGGTGTTGACCAGCATCGATTGGCAATATCAGCCGGGACAGCGGTTCATCGAGTTTCCCGACCGGAAGGTCTCGATCGGTTCCAAATATCCGACGCTGGAGCTGCAGTATGAGAAAGGCTGGAATGGGGTCCTGGGCAGTGATGTCAATTTCGACAAGTGGCAGTTCGCCGTTTGGGATCAGGTCAACCTGAAATTACGCGGGCTTTTGCATTACCGGTTCAGTATCGGCGGATTTCTCAATACCCGGTCGGTATATATCCAGGACTACCAGCATTTCAACGGCGATCAAACCCTCGTTGCCAGTGAATACCTCAATAGCTTTCAGCTGGCGCCCTATTATGCGAACAGCACGACGGCTTCCTTCTATGCGACAGGGCATCTCGAGCACCATTTCAACGGGTTCCTGACCAATAAGATCCCGGTATTCCGCCGGTGGAACTGGAACCTGGTGGGTGGGACCAATGCGTTCTATGTCAATTCAAATAACAACTATGTGGAGGCGTTTGGCGGGCTCGAGAACATCTTCAAGGTGTTCAGGGTGGATCTCGTAGGTTCGTGGCTCAACGGGCATTATAGCCAGACGGGGATCCGGATCGGACTGGACGGGTTGATCGGGAGCGGGCTGAGACAGGCGGGGGGAAATGGAGGGTCGGCGGGTGGCCGATGAGCGGGGCGGCGCGCTGGGATTGACCGAAAATGTTGTATTTTTGCCAGATGGCCGCGTTACACAACCGAGTGAACCAAAAAGAGTTAAAGCAGCGGATGTTGGCGGAAACGGAGCCGCGGACCACTATTTCCTTTTACCGGTATTTGCCTGTTCCCGATCCGCGGGCTTTCCGCGACCAGTTGTACCTGGGGTTGAATGATCTGAAGGTATTCGGCCGGATCTATGTGGCGAAGGAAGGGATCAATGCGCAGGTGAGCGTGCCGGCTTCGCGGATGGATGTCTTGAAGGGCTGGCTCGAGGCCATCCCCGGGTTGGAAGGATTGCGGTTGAATATAGCTGTAGCCGACGACGGGAGGTCCTTCTGGGTCTTAAAGATCAAGGTGCGGGACAAGATCGTCGCCGATGGCATTACCGATCCGGCGTTCGATATGCGCCGGAAAGGAAAGTATGTCGATGCCGCCGGGTTCAACCGGCTGACCGATGATCCGTGTACCATCGTCGTCGACATGCGCAACCACTATGAGTATGAGGTAGGTCATTTCGACGGGGCTATCGAGGTCCCTTCGGATACATTCCGGGAGCAATTGCCGATGTCCGCCGGGATGCTGAAGGACAGCAAGGACAGCCCCATTATCATGTACTGTACCGGCGGGATCCGGTGCGAGAAGGCCAGCGCCTGGCTGCTGCATCAGGGGTTCACCAACGTCTACCATCTCGAGGGCGGGATCATTCATTATGCCAACACGGTCAGGGAACAAGGGCTGGAGAACAAGTTCAGGGGCAAAAATTTTGTCTTTGACGACCGGATGGGAGAGCGGATCACCGGGGAAGTTATCGCTGTCTGTCATCAATGCGGCCGGCCGGCCGATACGCATACCAATTGCCGCAATGAAGGCTGCCACCTGCTGTTCATCCAGTGCGAGGAATGCGCTGCCCGGTACGAAGGCTGTTGCAGTACTGAGTGCCAGACAGTTATCCATCTTCCCGAGGCGGAGCGGCGGCAGCTGCGGAAGGGGACCGAAAAGGGGCTGCGCTCCTTCAACAAATCGCGGGGCAGAAAGCGCGGAAACAAAGTCGCGGCGGGGCCCGAACCACGCCTCCCGGAGGCAAAATAAAAGTGTATTTCGTACGTTTAAAGATTTTGCTCTGATCCAATGAATAAGGCTGTACAACGTATTTCCCTCCTAAAGGGATATATATGGAATATCGGTTACCGTCCTTCTCTTGGCAGCTATGAGAAGAGAAAGTTAGGCATCTTCAATTTCATGAACTTTATGGGTTTGCTTGCGGGTATCCTCATCCCCGTTGCCGGATTGGCCGGCAATCATCATCCATGGCCTCCCTTCGCCCTGGCGGTTGGCTGTCTCCCTGCGGTTATCGGTCTGGCGGTGTTTGTCCTGAATCATTTGCAAAAATATGAATCCGCGCGGCTGGTCTTTTTTGCGTCCTATCCGATCGCGACCAGCCTGGTCTATGTGCTGCGGATCGATGCCGGGATCGAATACTTCTTTATCCTTTATGCGGTGTTGTCCGTCTTTTTTCTGCGGAACATCTATAATATCGTTGGCTGCTTTACGCTTTCGATGGCTTGTTTCCTGCTGGCGGTTAACCACACCCACCTGTTCGTTCATCTGCTTCCGATGTTCTTTATATTCTGCGGGCTGCTGCTGATCAAGAACGAGAACACCCGCTATCAGGAGCAAAGCCGGGACAGAAACTGGCAGCTGCGCCGCAGCAATCTGAAGATCCTGCGGCAAAAGGCGGATATCTCGGGAAAGGCGGCGCTGCTGGAAGAGCAAACGCAGCAGCTGACCGAGCTGAATTCCCTGAAGAACAAACTGTTTTCGGTTATCGCACATGACCTGAAGGCGCCGTTGTATGCCTTGCGCAACCTGTTCCGGAATGTGCAGCTGTATGATCTGCCCGGCGAAGATATCAAGCGGCTGATCCCGGAGGTCATCAATGAGTTGACGTATACAACGGGGTTGATGGAGAACCTGCTGCAGTGGGCGAAAAGCCAGATGCAGGCCGAAGCGGTCCGGCCCCAGCTGCTGGATATCGCGGGTATCGCCAAAGAGGTGTTGCAGCTGCTCAGGTTGCAGGCCGAAGCAAAGAAGATCTACATCGACAGCAAGATCGAGCGGCCGATCTTTGTCTATGCCGACAAGGATATGGTGAACCTGGTGCTCCGCAACCTGCTATCCAATGCGATCAAGTTCACGCCGGTGGAAGGGTGTATTTTCCTGGATGCCCGGGAGCTTCGGTCTTGCATCGAGATCTCCGTCCAGGATACCGGGATGGGGATCAGCAGGGAGGGATTGCAGCGGCTGATGGAACACAACTATTATTCGACCAGGGGTACGGGCGGTGAGGCGGGTACGGGACTGGGGCTGATGCTGTGCAAGGAGTTCCTGTCCCGCAACGGAGGTCAGATGAACATTCAAAGCGAGCCGGGTAAAGGCAGCATTTTTTCATTTACGTTGCCCAAGGGTGGCGAAAAGGGTCTCGGGCGCGAGAAGAACGTTGAGCGCCCCGCTTAGGATCCCAGGTTTCCCAGCGCGTATATTGTCCGTTGATAGATCTCGGTTTCGCTGAGCGATTGCGGCCGGAAGGGTTCGCCGATCACTTTCTCATATAGTTCTATATAGCGGTTGCTGATGGTCTGCACCCATTCGTCGCTCATTTCAGGAACGGTTTGTCCTTCCTTGCCCATAAAGTTATTGGCGATCAGCCATTCCCTGACGAATTCCTTACTAAGCTGGAGCTGTCGTTCGCCTTTGGCCTGCCGCGTTTCAAAACCATCCGCATAGAAATAGCGGGAGGAATCGGGTGTGTGGATCTCATCCATGAGATAGATGGTATCGCCGATCCTGCCAAATTCGTATTTGGTGTCAACCAGGATCAGGCCTCTTTTAGTGGCGATCTCCCGGCCGCGTTGGAAGAGGGCCAGGGTATATCGTTCCAATTGGGCGTAGTCGGATTCGCCGGCGATGCCGCGACGGATGATCTCATTGCGGGAGATGTCTTCGTCGTGACCCACTTCCGCTTTGGTGGACGGGGTGATGATGGGGGTCGGAAAATAGTCGTTCTCTTTCATCCCTTCCGGCAGCGCTACCCCGCAAAGTTCCCTCTTGCCGGACTGGTAGGTCCGCCAGGCGTGCCCCGTCAGGTTCCCTCTTACGACCATCTCTATCCGAAAAGGCTCACAGAGCCGGCCGACCGCGACATTAGGTGCGGGGGTATCCAGCAGCCAGTTCGGGCAGAGATCACTGGTGGCTTTGAGCATATGCGCCGCGATCTGGTTCAGCACCTGGCCCTTGTAGGGGATAGGGCGGGGCAGGATCACGTCGAATGCGGAAATGCGGTTGGAAGCGATCATCACCAGCCATCGATCGGCGATGGTATAGACATCCCGCACTTTTCCGCGGTAGAACTTTGTCTGATGGGGAAATTGCAGCGTTCTCATGGCGGCAAAAATAAATTAAATTTCGAGGACCGCCTTACAATACGTATTTTAGTTATACGTTAATTTGCCGACATTAAACTAACCGAAAACTTGCACTATGAGACAGAAACTGACGCTGCAATTGGCCTCCATCCTGTTACTTTCGCTTCTTTATTTTCCGGCCATATCCCAGTCCTCCTATACCATTACCGGCACGGTCCGTCAGGCAGCCAGCAAAGAGCGCGTAGGCGCCGTATCTGTTACGGTCAAGGGTTCTGTTATCGGGACGTTCACCGACGACCACGGAAATTTTCGGCTGAAGATCACACAGCAGCCGCCGATCACGCTTGTCTTTTCCTCCATCGGATTCGAAACGCAGGAGGTTACGGTCACCAATGCCGGCAGCCCGGTCGAAGTCTCATTCGTTCCTTCATCGACACTTGGAAAGGAAGTGGTCGTTTCGGCTACCCGCGGCGCGATCAGGAGCCTCGAATCACCGGTATCGATCGAAAGGATGAGCAGTACGTCGGCGCATGAGGTACCGGCCCCTTCCTTCTACGATGCCGTTGCCAATATGAAGGAAGTAGATGCCGTGACCTCCTCGTTGTTGTTCAAGACGATGGGTACGCGCGGCTTTAACGGCAGCGGCAATACCAGGATGAATCAGTTCGTGGACGGGATGGACAACCAGGCGCCGGGCCTGAATTTTTCCGTAGCGAATATCAACGGGTTGAACGAGCTGGATGTGGATCATGTCGAATTACTGCCCGGTGCATCATCCGCGTTGTATGGTTCGGGCGGGATGACCGGTACGCTGCTCATGACAAGCAAGGACCCGTTCAAATACCAGGGCTTCAGCGCACAGGTCAAACAAGGGGTCAATCATATCGGGGACGATACCGGCTCCGCCAAACCGTATTATAACTGGACTGTCCGTTATGCCAAGGCGTTCAACAACAAGTTTGCCTTCAAATTGACGGCCGATTACGTGCTGGCAACGGATTGGTATGCTAACGACTATCGGAATTATGTACCGTCCACAGGGGCGATCACCAATGATACCCGCGCGCTCCCCAGCTACGACGGGATCAATGTATATGGCGACGAGAGCGCGTATTTCAATGTGCAGCAACAGTTAAACAACCTGTCGAAATATTATGCCGCTATGGGCAATGCTGTGGAGGCGGCCGAGCTTGCGCAGCTGGCTGCTGCCACCCCCTCCAGTTCCAATGTAACCCGCACCGGATACAACGAGAACACGCTCACCAACTACCGGGCCGACAACTTCAAGGTCTATGGCGGATTGTATTATAAAGTAGCGCCAACGACGACCCTGAGCCTCATCGGGAACTTCGGTGAGGCCAGCACGATCTACCAGGGGACGGACCGTTATAGCCTGAAGGATGTGACGATCGGCCAATATAAGGTGGAGCTGACCGGTCAGCATTATTATGTAAGAGCCTACACGACGCAGGAAAATGCGGGCAATTCCTATGATATGGTGGCGGTGGCAACGTTGCTGAATGAAGCCTATGCGCCGACGGCAACTGTCTGGGCGCCCAATTATCTGGGGGCTTATGCTCAGGCCTTTAACGCGGATCTGCAGGCAGGCCAAAGCCAGGCGACGGCTTATGCGAATGCGAGCGCGGCGGCCAGGGCCTATGCCGATCAGGACCGGCTGATGCCGGGTACCGCGGCTTTCAATACGGCAGTCGATTCGCTGAAAAAGCTGGCCATTCCGGCCGGCGGCAAGTTCAACGATCAGACCGACCTGTATGTAGGGGAGGGGATGTACAATTTCGCCAATGAGGTCAAATGGATGGATATCACGGTGGGCGCATCGACACGGGAATTCGAATTGAATTCGCATGGGACCATTTTTGCCGATACGACAGGCCGGATCCCTATCAATGAGACGGGCGCGTTTGCGCAGTTGCAAAAGGGCTTTTGGGATGATTTCCTGAAGCTGTCCCTCTCCGGCCGTTATGATAAGAACTCCAATTTCAAGGGCCGCTTTACGCCCCGGGTCACGGCGCTCCTGCGGGTGGCGAAGGACAACTATGTCCGCGCTTCCTTCCAGACGGCCTACCGTTTCCCGACGACCCAAAACCAATATATCAACCTGCAAACCGGCTCCGCGCGGCTGATCGGCGGGTTGCCGCAATTCATAACGGCGTACGGGCTGAATGACGGGCAGACCTATGATACGGCTACGCTCAATAAATATCTCGCGACGGGGGCGACGCCGACGCCTTATCAATATCAGACTTTCAAGCCCGAAAGCGTAGCCAGTTGGGAACTCGGTTATAAGGGGCTGATCGGCAAGAACTTCCTGCTGGATGTGTATGGTTTCTATGCCCAGTATACGAATTTCATCGGGTTGACGGTGCTCGTGAAAGACCCGCTTACACTGGGCCAGACGGCCGCCAATACCTTCGGCATCTATACGAACAGCCCCACCAAGGTCAATACGGGCGGGGCGGGGATCGGGGTGGAATATTCGCTGCCGATGGGCTGGCTCGTCTCCGGCAACTATGCCTATAGCACGATCTCCAGCAAAGATGTGAGCCAGCAGACGGATTTCAATACGCCGAAGCACAAATTCAACCTGACAGTGGCCAACTATTCGATCGCAAAAATCTATGGATTCAATCTAACCTATCGCTGGCAGGATGCGTACCTGTACCAGTCTTCCTTTATCACGGGCGAAACCCCGGCATTCGGGACGCTGGATGCGCAGATCAGCATGAAGCTGCCGAAGCTCGATCACTCGCTGATCAAGATCGGGGCTTCCAACCTCCTGAACTATTATCATGTGGATGCGATCGGGGATGCGCGGATCGGCGGGTTGTATTATATCAGTTTTGGGTACAACATTTTGTAATCGTCTCCGGCGGAGGGTGGTGTAAAACGAGGTCTTAAGAAGGGTGCTTATACGTTGAACCGGAAGTGCATCACGTCCCCGTCCCTGACGATATACTCTTTCCCCTCGATGCGGAGGCGGCCGTTTTCGCGGGCGGCTGCTTCCGATCCGTACCGGATGAAATCCTTGTAGGCGATCACCTCCGCTTTGATGAAACCTTTTTCGAAGTCGGTATGGATCACGGCGGCGGCCTGCGGCGCTTTCCAGCCTTCATGGATGGTCCAGGCCCGCACTTCCTGTTCGCCGGCGGTGAAATAGGTCGCCAGGTTGAGCAGCTTGTAGGTCGTGCGGATCAGCTTATTGAGCGCCGGTTCGGTCATGTGATATTCATCCATGAAAAGCTGCCGGTCGGCGGGGTCTTCCATTTCGGCGATCTGCGCTTCGATCGAATTGTTCATCACGATGACCTGCGCCTGTTCGCCGGCGACGGAAGCGATCAGGGCATTGGAGAAGGCATTGCCGGTGTGCATGGAGGCTTCGTCGACGTTCGCGACATAGAGCACGGGTTTTTCCGTCAGCAGGAACAGATCGGCTATGGCTGTCCGTTCTTCCTTCGACAAGCTCAGCTCGCGGATATTGCGGCCTTTTTCCAGCTGTTCGTAGCAGCCTTTCAGGATTTCATATTCCAGCTTCACCTTCGGATCGCCGGTCTTCAGCATCTTTTCGGTACGCCCCACTTTCTTCTCCACGCTTTCCAGGTCTTTCAGCTGGAGCTCGGTGTCGATGATCTCCTTATCGGAAACGGGGTTGATGGCGCCTTCGTCCCGCAGGATATTCTCGTCCTCGAAGCAGCGGATAACGTGCACGATGGCATCGACTTCCCGGATATTGGCGAGGAACTTGTTGCCCAGACCTTCCCCTTTACTGGCACCTTTGACCAGGCCGGCGATGTCCACGATCCGGAGCTGGGTAGGCACGATGCGCTGCGGCTTTACGAGGGCGGCGAGTTTGGCCAGTCGTTCGTCTGGAACGTCCACCAGTCCGGTGTTGGGTTCGATCGTGCAGAACCGGTAATTGCTGGCCTGCGCCTTGGCGCTGTTGCTGACGGCATTGAATAACGTCGATTTCCCTACGTTCGGCAGTCCTACGATACCTGCTTGTAAAGCCATATTTCCTTCAATTTATTAAGCCGGCGGAGGAGGCGGCGATATTTCCGGCCGCGAAATTAGGCAATTAATGTTAATTTGGGTCATGGCATTAAGCAGAATATGGGCGGCATTCATTCTGGTCTCGATCGTAGTGGCGGCGGTTCGGTATGTGTGTGTGCCCGCGGATAAGGAGATCTTTTCGCAGATGGTCACCGGTAAGGCGGGAGATACGGTTCGGGCGGCGCCGGAGTTGCGGGTACAAAAGGCGGACGGGATCATCGGCACGTGCAGCTATGCGGTCGTACTGGCGATCGGTCTCATCGGGATCATGGCCTTGTTCATGGGACTGGTGAGCATCGCCGAAGCGGCGGGCGGGATGCGGTTCCTGGCGCGAATTACGGGGCCTTTCTTTTCGAAATTGTTCCCGGACGTGCCCCCCGGACATCCGGCGATGGGCCACATGGTGATGAATTTCTCGGCTAACCTGCTGGGGCTGGACAATGCCGCTACACCCTTCGCGCTGAAGGCCATGGAAAGTCTGCAGGAGATCAACCCGGACAAGACAAAGGCCTCGAACCCGCAGATCATGTTCCTCTGTCTCCATCAGTCGGGGCTTCAGCTGATACCGGTAAGCGTGATCGCGCTGCTGGCCGCGAACGGAGCGAAAGAGCCCACGGATGTCTTTATTCCGATCGTTATCGCGACCTTCCTGACCACGCTGGCATCGATGAGCGTCGTCGCGTTCCGGCAAAAGATCAACCTGTTCCAGCCGGCGATCCTGGTTTGGATCGGGAGCCTTTCGGTGCTGATCGCCGCGCTGGTCATCTACCTGCGGACCCTGAGCGTGGACGGCGTCCAGGCTTTTTCGCGTGCCTTCAGCAGCGGGTTGATCCTGTTTATTTTTTTGGTGATTGTTGCCGTGGCGCTTTACCGGAAGGTTAATATTTTCGACGCCTTCGTCCAGGGGGCCAGGGGCGGGTTCGAGACCGCGGTCCGCATCATCCCCTATCTTGTCGGCATCCTGGTGGCGATCAGCTTGCTGCGGACAAGCGGCACCTTCGATGCGATCCTTGACGGGCTGAAATATCTGTTCCACGCCACCGGTGCCGACACCCGGTTTGTCGACGGGCTGCCGACCGCGCTGATCAAGCCGCTGTCAAGCGCCGGCGCGCGCGGGATGCTGGTAGATACGATGAAGACGACCGGGAACGGCAGTTTCGCCACGCATCTTTCAGCGATCCTGCAGGGGTCATCCGAATCTACTTTCTACGTTGCCGCGGTTTATTATGGTTCGGTGGCGATCCGTAATATGCGGTATTCCATTGGCGCGATGCTGCTGGCGGATCTGGTGAGCATTCTCAGCTCGATCTTTCTGTGCTATTTATTTTTCGGTCATCTGCATTAAAGGCGCAAATCGCCCGACGGATGGCGGCGCCAACGGCGCAGCTAGTGCCCAAAAGTAAATCGCGCGCTTAGCCCGAAGGCATCCGGCACGAAGTTGATGCTGGGGATAAGGTCCAGCTCGGGTTTCCAGTCCAGGGACAGGTTGACGGGTGCGTCGGGAAATTTGTAGTCAAGACCGACCACACCGGTTGGCCCGAACCAGGTCTGGCCGCTTTCAAACCCCACATACGCGCCGCCGCCATAGAACCAGGTGAACGCGGGTGTGCCGCCGATCAGCTGATGGCGTTCATAAAGACCGCCCAGGCCGAAGCGGGAGCCGAAGGAAGCCAGCGCTTCCACCGCATTGGTCTCGTCGATAAAGTATTTAAAGCTGATGGAATTATTGATAGTGGGCGCCGCTGTACTAAACCGGATACCGACGGCCATCTTGTAGCCCGGACCATCCGGCGTCTCCTGTGAGGCCGGTGTGTCCTGCGCCGACAAGGTATTGAACAATCCGCCGGCGATCAGGAGGATAACGAGAAGGAACAGCATTCGCATATGAAGGGTTTGAACAGTTGGAACGAAAATCCCGGGCGGGGTATTAAAATGGTCTTGTTAGAACTTTCTTAAAATGGGG
>DATJMG010000185.1:0-4401 GCA_035508835.1 Puia sp. | reverse complement strand
GGGGCGGGGGGGACCATTATTCTGAATGCGACGACGATATCGGGGGTGATCACGGCTTCGGCAAATGGCGGTCAGGGGTCTAATTCGAGCGAGTATGTCGATGACTGTACGGGGCCCGGCGGAGGGGGCGGGGGCGGGATGATCTGGGCGGCGGGGGCCAGTTTCCCGGCAGCGGTCACGGCATCGGTCAACGGCGGCGCCAATGGTATAGTAAGTCTCCTCAATAGCAAGGCATCGTGCCGCGGGGCATCCAATGGCGCTGCCAGCGGGGCCGCGGGGCTTGCCCAAAGCGGTTATGCAGCTCCGGTGCCGGGCAGTTCGGTCTGTGTCGTGCTGGCCTCGTCTCCACTGCAATCTTTTAATGCGGCACCTGATCATGGCGAGGTCGCCCTGGTGTGGACCTTGTCTTCGACGATCACGATATCGGGTATCCGATCCTTCGTTCTGCAACGGGCGGCTGACTCCGCCAGTTTCGAGGATCTGGCAGCGGTGACGGCTTCTGCGGATTCGATCGTTTACCACTATCTTGACCCTGCGCAGGGTATTCGAGGGCCGGTTTCCTACCGGTTGTCCTGGCAGGATCAGTCGGGGGCATGGTTCTATTCGCGGGTTGTGCACCTGACGTTAATGCCTGGTCCCGGTGCGTCTTCGCTGACCTTGCACCCCAATCCGGCGACCGATCAGCTGACGCTGATGGTGTATTCCCGGGTGGCGGAAAATGCAGGGGTGACCGTGTCCGACGTCCTTGGGCAATCTGTGAGTTCCCTGCGGGTGGCGTTGCAGCCGGGGCTGAATACGGTTGTGATCCCGCTCGGGAATCTGCCGCCGGCGGTGTATATCCTTGCGCTGGATCAGGAGAGCGGGCGGCAGGTCAAAGAATTTATCAGGAAGTAGGGGTGGCGGCGGGCAGGACGTAAAATGGGGGGAATTACCTAACTTTATTGTAGTGAAATGATTGGTTTATGAGTAATAAACTAATTTATTGGATACCCATCGTTGGGGTATTTGTAAGTCTGGTTCACTACGATAAAGAAAACGGCATGAGACCTATCTGGGCCTATTATCAGGCGATAGTGCTCGTTGTATTGATTTGGATCCTCGCGTATCTTCAGTCTTCGCATGGAGTTGGGGCGTAAACAGGGACAAAGGAGCAGGGACAAAGGATCAGGGACAAAGGATCAGGGCAAAGGATCAGGGCAAAGGAACGGCATTAGGAATTGAAGATGGAACAGCCGGGATAAAGCATGGATGATGAAGTATCGGGATGAAAGATCGGGGGTAGAGGATCAATCGTTGTAGTCATCAGGCAACTTGCAAGGGATAATATCAGGTCTTCCGTCAGGGGGCCGAAAGGGTTTTTTATTGCAAAAACGATGGGAAAAACGCGGAGAGATTTTATTAAAATGGCTTCAGCCGGGATCGGGGTGGTGAGTTCAGCCGGGATTGGAGCGGTGAGTTCAGCCGGGATTGGAGCGGTTAGTTCAGCCGGGATGGGGGCAGTGGCTTCAGCCAAGATTGGGGCCGTGGGTTTGGCCGGGACAGGAGTGGTCAGTTTGCCGGAAATTTTGCGAGCCGGAGTTCAAGTTCCGGTTTCCGCAAGAAAAATTGTTTGTGTGGGCGGTCACCCGGATGATCCGGAAAGCGGCTGTGGCGGCACATTGGCCAAACTGGTGGCATTGGGGCATGAGGTCACGATCATTTACCTGACTACGGGCGAGGCGGGAATCAATGGGGTGAGTCATGATGAGGCGGCCCGGATCAGAAAGCAGGAGGCTATTAATGCTTGTCGCGTCCTTAACTGCAAACCGGTATTTGCCGGTCAGATCGATGGCGAAAGCATTGTCAGCAACGCAACTTTAGAACAGCTCCAGGGCCTCATCGGCGCCGAAAAACCCGACGTCGTTTTTTGTCATTGGCCTATCGACTCGCATAAGGATCATCAATGCGCGAGTTTGCTCACTATCCAGACGTGGGTGCGGGCGCCTGATAAATTTTCGCTTTACTTTTTCGAGGTTTGCACCGGCGAGCAGACGATGGGATTTCATCCAACCGACTTCGTTGACATTACCGACACGCAGGAGCAGAAAAGGAAGGCGGTGTATTGTCATACCAGTCAGGACCCGGCGAGCATTTATGCGTGCGGGCATGCGGCGATGGAGGATTTCAGGGGAAGGGAACTGGGGGTGAAGGCGGCGGAAGGTTTTGTCCGAATGACTGGTAAGGGCGTAGGAACTTCGAATAACTGGTAAGGGCATAGGAATTTTGAATATTTGATCATGAAAATAAGGGTTCTTTTACTGTCGGCTTGCCTGGTCCTGGCGAGGATGGCCCCGGCGCAGGAAATTCGTACCAGTTTGTTCAGTATACAATTAGGTTCCGGTCAGTGGACGTATCGAACGGTTATGGGGAAGCAGATGGTTTTCGAACTTCCCCGATTCAATATTGACGGCAAGGGTCTGAAGGTAACAGTCGGCGGCTGGGTGGCAGGGTCGGTCAAAAGCCTTTCCAACGGGACGCGGGAAGAGGTATTCACCGGCGTGCCTGGTGAAGATGCAACGATCCGGCTGGCGGTCAGCTTTCGCTGGGCGGTGGACAACCCGATTGTCCGGTTCCGGTATACCTTGAGCAGCACTGTGCCGCACCGGTTCACCAAACCGGCCGGCATTGACGACTTGCAGTATTATTCTGTATCCGTGGCCGGACGCAATCGATTCAAAGAAGTCCGGCTGTCGGATTTTGATGAAAAGTATCACTCCAACATCCTGGAAGAGGCGGTCTTCGGCGGCAAGGAGTTCGATGACAGCGCCCGGCTCATGGGGCCTATGCTGGAAACGGGCGACGGACAATCCACCTTTATCCTGGCGTATGAGCACGGGTCTCAGTTCCCCGACAGGTTCCTGGAGTTTCGATTGAAGCCGGACAGGTCGATCGCCCTTGCGGCGGTGAAGGGTAATTACCTCAATGGACAACCGCTGGATGGGGATCATGACTATGAGAGCATTTGGTTTGAAGTGGGAGGGGTCGCGGGCGGAGACGAAAAGCTTGCTTCTGCCTACCGGACTTTCATTTTGAAATATATCACCCTGAACCTGGATAGCCGCAAGCCTTACATTTATTATAATACCTGGGGCAGGCAGGAGCGGGCTAAATGGGCAGGGGGCAGTTACCTGTCGACGGAGAACCTGGCCACCACCTTGAAGGAGATCGAAGTGGCGCACCGGATGGGTGTCGACGTGTATGTGCTGGATGCGGGTTGGTTCAGCAAGACGGGAGATTGGCGGGTCAATACCGGACCGGCCTTTTTCCCCGATACGCTCAAACAGGTAAAAGCGTTGCTGGATAAATATGGCATGCGGCTGGGAGTTTGGATCGGGCCGACATCCGCGGCGGTGTCGAGCGAGATGTTGAAAAGGAACAAGGATTATATCATGGAGCTGCATGGGAAAAAGAGTGAGCCCGGCCCCATCTGGGAGACGGAAAACAGCGTCAATCTGGACCTGGTCAGCCCGTACTGGAGTGCGCTTGCTGATGAACTGATCCGGCTGACGCGGGAGATGGGGGTGTCCTATTTCACTTTCGACGCTGTAGATCAATACGCCTGCGACGGGGCGAACGGATCCCATGGTACGGAGGCCAATAGCCCGCAGGAAAGGGCGGACAGTTATGCTTTCCAATTGCCGATCTATCTCTCGAAGGTGGTCGATAAGGTGTGCGCCGCGGCTCCGGGGACTATCTTTGAGCTGGATGTCACCGAAGAAGGTAGAAGCATGGGGCTGGGATTCCTCTCTTCGGGGAAGTATATCATTTTGAATAATGGGGCCTATTTCCATAATTTCGACATTGTTCCGCCCTGGCAGACGCCGCTGGCCAACGGGAATGTTCAGATCTTTACCAATCCCGGTCCGGCGAGGGGCTGGTTTACCCGTCGGGTGCTTACCTATGACAAATGGCTCCCTTCCGTCTTGTTGCTGACCTATTATCAAACGGACGGGTCGCGTAATTCCCAACTGATCAATGTGGCATCCCTGATCCTGGGGCAGAATGGCGTTTGGGGGAATATCCTGGATAATTCACCGGGGGATGTGCAGTTCATCTACAGCATTCTCGAAAGATACAAACAAGTCAGGGATGATGTGACGCTCAGTGATCCGGTGCGGGAAGGGGAGCCGGGCAACTCTTCGGAGGTGGTGGAAAAGATCAATGCGGGTAATGGGAGGGGTGAGGTGGTGTTGTTCAGTAACGGCGGGCACTCCCGGTATATCACGGAGCACCGGGTGGACCCACGGATCTGGTGTACGGAAGGGGTGGAGGTGCATCTGGATAAAGCCGGGCGGGCGGTCATCGATGCGAACTTTGAGGGGAGCGGGGCGCGGATCGTGTTCTTTGGGGTGAAGTGAGGGG
>DATJMG010000184.1:0-17907 GCA_035508835.1 Puia sp. | reverse complement strand
CTGGACGCCACGATCAACGGAACCAACTACAGCACCACCGGTGTATTCAATGTCCCGGATTCCCCGGTCATCCGCCTTTCCTTTTCAACCGCAGTCCAGCAATCCAGCGTGCCTGACAACATCCTGCTGATCGGCAATGGCTCCGAAGTAGCCTGCGACATCTCCTATCCGAACGACAGCACGCTGATCCTCGAGCCGCAGGCCGCACTGAAGGCCCTGGCACAATACACGGTAGCCGTTACCGAGAACCTCAAATCCACAACAGATTCTTCGCTGGCTAACCCGATTCAATTCTCCTTTATAACCGCCATCGACTCCACACCCAAATTCCCCCAAATCTCCGACTCCGCCCTGCTGACCCTGGTCGAACAACAAACCTTCAACTACTTCTGGAGCGGCGCCGACCAAAACAGCGGAATGGCAAAAGAACGGATGTCCCAGACCCAGGTCACCACCGGCGGCAGCGGATTTGGCGTCATGTCCATGCTCGTTGGCGTGCAACGCGGCTTTATCACCCGCGCCCAGGCGCTCAGCCGCATCACTACTATCGTCAACTTCTTAACCAATAGCGCCACCACCTACCACGGCGCCTTCTCCCATTGGATGAACGGCGAGACCGGCGCCACCATCCCCTTTAGCACCCAGGACAACGGCGGCGATATCGTCGAGACCTCCTATATGATCGCCGGCCTCCTTTGCGCCCGGCAATACTTCAACAGCACTACCGACTCGGGCGAGATCAACCTGCGCAGCGCCATCAATACAATTTATAATAACGTCGATTGGAATTGGTATCGCCAGAACGGGCAGAACGTCCTGTACTGGAACTGGAGCCCGAATTATAACTTCGCGATCAATGTCAAGGTCCAGGGCTGGTGCGAAGCCATGATCGCCTATATCCTCGCGGCTTCATCACCGAATGATACCGCGGCAATTCCCGCCGCCGTCTACAACGACGGCTGGGCCCAAAACGGTGCTGAAAAGAACGGCAGCGCCTACTATGGCATCACCCTCCCACTCGGACCCTCCTACGGCGGCCCGCTCTTCTTCGCCCACTATTCCTTTCTTGGCATCAATCCCAACAGCCTGTCCGACGCCTATGCCAACTACTGGACCCAGGATACCGCTCATTCCATGATCAACTATCTCTATTGCGTCAATAACCCGGGGAAGTTCAACGGGTATAGCAGCAGTTGCTGGGGACTTACCGCCAGTGATGATAACAGCGGGTACTCCGCCCACTCCCCAACCAATGACGACGGCGTGCTCAGCCCGACCGCAGCCCTCTCCTCCTTCCCCTATACGCCGACCCAATCGATGAATGCCCTGCGGTTCTTCTACTATACCCTTGGCGATAAGCTATGGGGCCAGTACGGTTTTATCGATGCGTTCAACCTCACCAATATCTGGTTTGACAATGACTACCTGGCCATCGACCAGGGACCCGAGATCGTGATGATCGAGAACTACCGCAGCGGCCTCCTGTGGAATTTGTTCATGAGCTGCCCCGAGATCCGGGCCGGAATGACAAAACTTGGTTTTCAGGGCCCAAATCTATAATTTGAAACCTCCCCTTCTACATGAATCACTTCCTGACATCGGCTCTTCTCCTTGTCGTTCTCGCCGGACCACTGGCTGTCAAGGCCCAGTCCCATCCATCCAGCCTTTCAGATTCGGCACTCCTCGACCTCGTTGAACGGCAAACTTTTCAATATTTCTGGGCCGGCGCCGAGCCCAATAGCGGGATGGCGCCCGAGCGGATCCACCTGGATAACGACTATCCCGCCCATGACCAGGGCATCATCGCCACCGGCGGCAGCGGCTTCGGTATTATGGCGATCATCGCCGCCATCCACCGGCACTATATCACCCGCGAACAAGGGGTCGCACGCCTGGAAAAGATCGTAAGCTTCCTGGAAAAGGCCGATCGCTTTCACGGCGCCTGGCCGCATTGGCTGAATGATACTACCGGCCATGTCAAACCTTTCGGCCGCGAAGACGACGGCGGTGACCTCGTGGAGACCAGCTATCTCATGCAAGGCTTGCTGTGCGCCCGGCAATATCTTAAAGACGGGAATGCCCGGGAAAAGAACCTGGCCCGCCGGATCGACAAACTATGGCGCGGCGTGGATTTCGATTGGTATCGCAACGGCGGCCAGGACGTCCTTTTCTGGCACTGGAGCCCGGATTACGCCTGGAAAAAGAACTTCCCCGTCCACGGTTATAACGAATGCCTGATCCTGTATGTCATGGCGGCATGTTCCCCCGATCATTCGATCCCCGCAAAAGTCTATCATGATGGCTGGGCGCAAAACGGCGCGATCGATAAGGTCAGCTTCTATAAAAACGATACCCTTCACCTGCATATGCAGGGCAACCCGCCGCATGGCGGCCCACTCTTTTGGGCCCAATATTCCTATCTTGGCCTCGACCCGCATGGCCTCAAAGACCGGTATGCCGACTATTGGCGCGAGAACCGCACCCAGACCCTCATCAACTACCAATGGTGTGTAGACAACCCCAAACACTTTAAAGGCTATGGCCCGGATAATTGGGGTCTTACCGCCAGCTATTCGGTGACGGGCTATGCGGCACACGCACCGGATGAGAAGAACGACCTGGGCGTCATCTCACCTACCGCCGCCATCTCTTCCATTCCTTATACACCAAAACAGTCGATGGCCGCCATCTGGTTCTGGTACCAAAGCCTGGGCGACAAGCTTTGGGGCAAATACGGCTTTTATGATGCCTTTAGCGAAACGGCCGCCTGGTATCCGCGGCGCTACCTCGCGATCGACCAGGGCCCCGAAGTCGCTATGATCGAGAACTACCGCTCCGGCTTACTCTGGCGGCTCTTTATGAGCTGCCCCGAGGTCCATGTCGGGCTCAAAAAATTGGGTTTCACCAGCCCATGGATAAAATAAGTAACTTTCGGCAAAGATTGCCATATATGGATTTCCAATTGTCGCCCCAGCAAATAGCCGATTACCATCACTATGGGTACCTTATCGTCAATGACTTCCTGTCACCGGAGGAGATCAATAAGGTCTATGCCATTGCCACCGAAGACGAAGTGCTGCTCAACCACGCCTTTGATCTGAATGACCAGACGGGAAAGAAGACAAAACTGACGCTCTGGTATAATCCCGGCGATGATCTTTTTGGGCTTCTAACCCGCAGCAAACGCATGGTTGATTCCGCAGCCCGGCTGATGGACGGCAATTCATCCGTTTGCCATTTCCATTCCAAACTCATGCAAAAGGAACCCCGCGTGGGCGGTGCCTGGGAATGGCATCAGGATTACGGCTACTGGTATAAGAATGAATTTCTGTTCCCCGAACAGATGATCTCCATCATGATTGCCATAACCGCCGCCAATAAGGCGAATGGCTGCCTTCAGGTCATCGGCGGTTCGCATAAGATGGGCCGGATCGAACACGGCTTCGCCGGCGAACAGGTCGGCGCTTCGCAGCATTACGTCGATCTCGCACTGGAGATCATGCCCCTCGTCTACGTCGAGCTCGAACCGGGCGACGCCCTCTTCTTTCATCCCAACCTCCTCCACCGCTCCGCCGCCAACCTGTCCGACCGCGCGCGCTGGTCCCTCATTTCCGTCTATAACCGGCAATCCAATATCGGCTATAATGAACCCAACGGCAGCGCCACCACGCCTGTCAGCGAAGTTTCCGATGATGCCCTGCTCACCTGGGAAACCGCCGCCATCCGGGAATCGAGCGCCGGATTCCTGGAAAAAGATAAGGACGAAGCTTTAAAATAATTTACGTTCAATACATGAAACGCACATTCCTCTTATCTGCGATCCTGCTGCTTTCCGTTTCTACACTCCTCGCCCAGAACGGCGACATGCAGACCTTCGTCTCCAACCTCATGGCCCGCATGACCCTCGATGAAAAACTCGGCCAGCTTAACCTCCCCGCTGCGGGCGATATCACCACTGGCCAGGCCCGCAGCTCCGACATTGCAAAAAAGATCGAAGAAGGAAAAGTAGGCGGCCTGTTCAATATCAAATCCGTCGAAAAGATCCGCGAAGTTCAAAAGATCGCCGTCGAACAAAGCCGCCTGAAGATCCCCCTGATCTTCGGAATGGACGTCATCCACGGGTACGAAACAGAATTTCCCATCCCGCTTGGCCTCAGCTGCAGCTGGGATATGGCCGAAATTCAAAAGAGCGCCCGGATCGCGGCAACGGAAGCCAGCGCGGACGGCATCTGCTGGACATTTTCCCCCATGGTGGACATTTGCCGTGACCCCCGCTGGGGCCGGATCGCCGAAGGCAGCGGCGAAGACCCCTACCTCGGTTCGCAGATTGCCAAAGCCATGGTAAAGGGCTACCAGGAAGACCTGAAAAGCAATTCCGACATCATGGCCTGTGTCAAACACTTTGCCCTCTACGGCGCCGCCGAAGCAGGCCGCGATTATAACACGACGGACATGAGCTACTACCGCATGTTCAACGAATATCTTCCACCCTATAAGGCAGCGGTGGACGCGGGCGTCGGCAGCGTGATGGCCTCTTTCAATGACGTGAACGGCATCCCCGCCACCGCGAACAAGTTCCTCCAGACCGATGTGCTGCGGAAACGCTGGGGCTTTAAAGGGTTCGTCGTCAGCGACTACACGGGGATCAACGAACTCGTGGCTCACGGCCTGGGCGACCTGCAAACCGTCTCCGCCCTCGCCCTGAAAGCCGGGGTAGACATGGATATGGTCGGCGAAGGCTTCCTCACCACTCTAAAAAAATCCCTGCAGGAAGGAAAGGTCACCATGGCTCAGATCGACCAGGCCTGCCGCCTCATCCTGGAAGCAAAATACAAGCTGGGACTATTCACCGATCCCTATAAATATTGCAACGACCAGCGTGCCGCTACCGGGGAATTTACCGCGGAGAACCGCGCCGCGGAGCGCAAGATCGCGGCCGACTGTTTTGTCCTCCTGAAGAATCAGGGGAACATCCTCCCCCTCAAACGAAGCGGCACGATCGCCGTCATCGGCCCCCTCGGCAACAACCGGGTAAACATGGTCGGGACCTGGGCCGTCGCCACCGACCCGTCAAAGGCCGTTTCACTGATGGATGGCTTGAAGGACGTGGCCGGGAGCGGCGTGAACGTCGTTTACAGCCAGGGCTCCAACCTCGATTATGACAGCCTCTTCGAACAACGCGCCACCATGTTCGGCAAAACCCTCCCCCACGACCCGCGCCCGGCTGCCGATATCCTGCAGGACGCCCTCAAAACCGCAGCAGCCGCCGACGTCATCGTCGCCGCCCTGGGTGAATCCGATGAAATGAGCGGCGAATCCAGCAGCCGCAGCAACATCGGGATCCCGCAGGCACAACAGGACCTCCTGAAAGCCCTTTTGAAGACCGGTAAACCCGTCGTCCTCGTGCTGTTCACCGGCCGCCCCCTGACGATCAAATGGGAAAATGACCAGGTACCCGCTATCCTCGACGTTTGGTTTGGCGGCACCGAAGCAGGCCATGCCATCGCGGACATACTTTTCGGTGATGTCAATCCCTCCGGGAAGCTGACCGCCACCTGGCCGCAAGACGTCGGTCAGATACCCCTCTACTACAATCACATGAACACCGGCCGCCCCCTCGAAGGACCCTGGTTCCAGAAATTCCGTTCCAACTACCTCGACGTTTCCAATGATCCCGTCTATCCCTTTGGCTATGGCCTCAGTTACTCGCATTTCGCCTATCGCGACCTGGTATTGAGCAGCGACTCCATGAAGGGCAACCGGCAACTGACCGCGACCGTGACGGTCACAAACGACGGCGCCGTGGAAGGTAAAGAGGTCGTGCAACTCTATATCCGCCAACTGGTCGGAAGCATGACCCGGCCCGTTAAGGAGCTGAAGGGATTCCGGAAGATCGACCTCAAGGCCGGAGAATCCCGGCAGGTGACCTTTACCATTACCCCGGATGACCTGAAATTTTATAACAATGACCTCAAATACGATTGGGAGCCGGGCAACTTCTCCATAATGATCGGCGGCAACTCCCGCGATGTCCTTTCGGCAAATGTTAATTGGACAAAATAACCGTAAATGAAGACCCGCCTGCTAACGGCGCTACTCTAACTACCTTGAAATATGATCGGCATCAGGAACATTATTTTTGACCTCGGCGGGGTCATCATCAATCTCGATAACCGCCGCACGGAAGAAGCTTTCGCCGCCCTGGGCGTAAAGAATTTCCGCGAGTACTTCGGTCATGGATTTGCAGCTTCCTTTTTTAAAGACTACGAGATCGGCAAGATCAGCGATGAGGAATTCATCGGGTCCATCCGCCGGCTCGCCGGTCTTTCCCAGGTCCCGGATCAGGCGATCATCGACAGCTGGAATGCCCTGCTCCTTGATTTCCCTCCCGAGCGGATCCAATTGCTGAAAGGCCTGCGTAAAACTTACCGGCTCTTCCTGTTCAGCAATACCAACGCCCTCCACCTTGCCGCCCTGAAGCAGATCTGGAAGGATAGTTTTGGGCACAATGGATCACTCGACGACCATTTCGAAAAAACCTATTACTCACATCTGATGGGAATGCGCAAACCCGATCCCGAATCATTCAGGGTCATCCTGAAAGAAAATGATCTGAAAGGACAGGAGACACTTTTTGTAGATGATGCCATCGTCAATGTCGAAGGCGCCGAACAGGCAGGACTGAAAGGACTTTTCCTCCGTCCCGGCATCAGCTTGCTGGATTTTCAGTGGTAATTGACCGGCATCCGCCCGCAATGCCCGTCCGCAGCGCCGCCCGCAATGGCCGCCCGTCCGCCCGCCCGCAGTGCCCTACTTGATCTCCTCAAAGTCGATATAATCTTCGGCCGGCGGCTTATACGTCCGTTTTGCCGCGCCGGCACCCCCATTCGCCGTACCCCCAGGCGTATCCTTCGTACCTCCCGCCGGATCCTTCATACCCCCCGGCATATCCCTCGTTCCCCCATTCGCCGCACCGGGCCGCGCACCCGCTCCATCCGCCGGTGTTCCCCATCCCCGCTGCCGCCCACTATCCCCAAAATTATCCCGGAACTGCTGCCTCACCTGGTGCGTCGCCCTTACAATCGGCAACAGAAAATTGAAAATGAACCGGTATGCCAGGTACACCACGATCGCCAGAAATAATACATCCGCCACGTACATCTTCGTAGAAATTAGTCTGCTAAAGTACGACAAAGTCTGATAAAAGCGTGTTAATCGCCACCTACTCCTCTTTCTCCTTGAAAATCTTGTTGCTCAACCAGTTGAGTAAATCCCCCAACCAATCCGCACCCTTTTCGGCCAACCGTGTGATCAACTTCTGCAACCGCTCGCTCCCCAATACCGCATCAACCAGCTTTATCCCGGTAGCCGGCACCAGCCCCTCAAAGGTCTTTGGCACCAGCGACCGCACAAACATCTGCCCCGAATGTTCCTGGAAATAACTCCAGCTCTCATCCAGCTCCAGCTCCAACTTCCTGGCCCTCTCCTTTAAGGCCTCGATCTCATTATCCAGCTCCTGCAAACTGCGGGCTGCCTTAGTCAATTTTGCCATAATGTCAATCCCTCGATTTTTGTATAATAGCTTGAATGACAGGATCTACGAAAAGCGCTCGCCTGAACAGCGCAATCAGCAGGAAGACGACCAGGATCAGTAAGGCCACCAGCCCAAAACCCTTCACGTAGCTATGCAGCATCCCCGCAAACCAATACGCCAGCATCAGCCCGCCAAACAGCAGGAACAGAAATCCCAGCAGCAACGACAGAAAGATCCACGCGATCATTCCCGCCGACTTCGCCGCAACCCGCATACTCTGCAACCGGTAGATTTCCATCCGCGTCTCCAGGTATTCTTTGACCAGGTGCTTGTTTTCGGCAATAAAACTGCCTAAATTCTGAGGTTCACTCATGGCTCTTTTTTTTTAAATGTACTATTAAAATAAATTATCCTACATTTGCCATGGAAAAGATTCAGCAGAAGGGAACGGCAGCGTTCCCTTCTTTAATTTAAGTCCATGAACGAAACAGTAAAGACAATAGAGGGACTGATACAAGGGATACTGGCGGGGGAACCTGGTTATTTTCTGGTGGAAGTCAAAATAAAGCCCACGAATAACGTAAAGGTATTCATCGACGGCGACCAGGGCATTTCTATCGAAAAATGCGTCCAGTTCAACCGGGCTCTTTATAAAAAGCTGGAGGAGAACGGCCTTTTTCCAAACGGCGACTTCTCCCTCGAAGTCTCCTCTCCCGGCCTCGATGAGCCCCTGAAACTGCACCGCCAATATCGGAAGAATATCGGTCGCCAGGTCGATATCGTCCTTCAGGACGGCTCCAGGATCGAAGGCCGCCTCATCGACGTGAGCGAAGACGGCATCATCGTCGAAGAGACCCGGGGGAAGAACAAGAAAAAAGAGATCGTAGATCATGCCTTTCTATTCGAGAACATAAAAACAACAAAAATTCAAGTAGTTTTTTAGAAAATTCAGTGTTATGGCTAGTATCAATCTTATCGAAGCCTTCCAGGACTTCAAAGAAGCAGAGAATATCGATCGTCCGACTATGATGAAAGTAGTGGAGGATGTATTCAAGACTTTGTTGCGAAAAAAATATGGAAGCGACGAGAATTTTGACGTGATCGTGAACGCGGAAAAAGGCGACCTGGAGATCATGCGCCGCCGTACGATCGTCAATGACGGGGAGGTGATTGATCCGCTGGCGGAAATTGCTTACACCGATGCGGTCAAGATCGAACCCGACTACGAAGTCGGTGAAGAGCTCTACGAAGAGGTAGAGATCCTCGATTTCGGCCGCCGCGCCATCCTGGCCGCCAAGCAAACCCTGGCCAGCCGCATCGGCGACCTGAAGAAGAATGTGCTTGTCAAAAAATATAGCGAAAGGGTAGGCGAGATCGTCAGCGCAGAAGTCTACCAGGTTTGGAAAAAGGAGATCCTGCTGCTCGACGAAGACGGCAGCGAACTGATCCTGCCCAAGTCGGAACAGATCCCCCAGGATTATTTTAAGAAAGGAGAGAGTATCCGCGCCGTGGTCAAAAAGGTGGAATTGAAGAACAACTCCCCCGTGATCATTCTTTCCCGGACCAGCCCCCTCTTCCTGTCCAAACTCCTCGAGATCGAAGTCCCGGAGATCTTCGACGGCCTCATCGTGATCAAAAGGATCGTCCGCGAACCGGGCGAACGCGCCAAGGTTGCCGTCGAATCCTATGACGACCGCATCGACCCGGTAGGCGCCTGTGTCGGGATGAAAGGCAGCCGCATCCACGGCATCGTCCGCGAACTGAAGAACGAGAACATCGACGTCATCAACTGGACCAATAATACCCAACTGCTCATCCAACGCTCCCTCACCCCGTCCAAGATTACCAATATGGAGCTGGACAGCGAAAAGTCGCACGCAAATGTCTATCTTAAACCCGACCAGGTTTCCCTGGCCATCGGACGTAAGGGGGTGAATATCAAATTGGCCCAGGAATTGACAGGCTATACGATCGACGTATTCCGCGACAACGAAGGCGAACCGGAGGAATTCGATATCGATCTCGAAGAATTTTCAGATGAGATCGAGACCTGGGTGATCGACGAGCTGAAACGGATTGGCTGCGACACCGCCCGCAGCGTCCTCGACCTCACCGCAGATGAGCTGGAAAGGAGGACCGACCTCGAAAGAGAAACCATCGACGAGGTACGCAGGGTATTGAAGGAAGAATTTGAAAAAGGTTAATATGGCCGGGAAAATAGATAACGGCCAAATAGTTCTATTTTTACAAAATAACGGGGCACAACCCGTTTCGACCAATGGGTCAGACATTGAATATGGCAGAAACAACGACATTACGTTTAATGGCTGCAGCCAAGGAATTCAACGTTGGGAAAGATACCCTCGTGGATTTTTTGGTTAGCAAGGGATTCAGTAAGGACGATCTGAAGCCTACGTCGAAACTGACGGAGGACATGTATCGCTCCCTGCAACAGGAATTCCAGGGAGATAAAGTGGCAAAGATCAAGAGCGATCAGATCGACCTGCCAAAAGGAAGCATTGAAGCCAAGAAGAAAAAAGAAGAAGAGCCGGCGCCGGTGAAAAAGGAATTTCCGGTTGTTAAAAAGGCGGCGGCAAAAGAGGAGACACCCGTCGCCGAAGAGCCGGTGGCACCCGCCCCCGTTATCGTCCCCACGCCCCCGCCGCCCGTTGTGGATCAGACCCCTGCCGAGACGGAGATCACCAAGATAGAAGCCCCCGAACTGGAAGGCCCCAGGGTTATCGACAAGATCGACCTTTCGGCAATCGATTCCTCCACCCGGCCCAAACGAGGCAAGAAGGAAAAAGAACCCGAATCGCCGGCAGCTGCCGAGGAACAGGCCCCCGCCGCCCCGGTCGAAACCCTTCCCATCGCACCGCCTGTCCAGGAGCATGAAGAAGAAGATCCCGCACCCTTCACCGGCCAGACCACCGAAGAGCCGGAGGCCGAAGAAGACGAAGTCCCGCCCGTGATCGAAAATATCAGGGCGGAAAAATTGGAAGGCCCCAAGATCCTGGGCAAGATAGAATTACCCGTCAATAACGATACCCGGCCGAAACAACCTTCCGAAGAAAAACGGAAGCGGAAGCGTATTCCCATTGAAAAGCGCGATCACGGCGGCGGCCAGCAGGGGCAGCGTGCCCCGCATGAAAACCGCCAGGGCGCGGGCCAGCATAGCGGGGCCCATCACGGCGGCCAGCAGCATGGCGCCGGCCAGCAACACGGCGGTCCCGGTAACCCGCGACCGCCCGGCCAGAGCCGGATCCCCATCCAACGCGCCACCGACCGCCGGCCTGCGGGCGCGGGCGGGCACGACGGGCGGAGCGGCGGCAATCGCCGGGGCGACGGGCGGCATACACCGCGTGAGGCCAAGGAGATCGATAAGAAAGAGATCCAGGAAAAGATCCGCCAGACCCAGGCCAAACTGGCCGGATCGGGCGGCCGCGGCAAAAGCCTGAAAGCCAAATATCGGCGCGCCAAACGCGAAGAAATGGCCGAACAGACCGGCGGCGATGAAATGCTCGACAGCCGCCTCCAGGTCACCGAGTTCATCAGCGTCAGCGAACTGGCTAATCTGATGGACGTCAGTTATGCGGAGGTGATCGGCAAGTGTATGAGCCTGGGAATGATGGTGTCCATCAATCAACGCCTCGAAGCCGATGTCATCGAGCTCGTGGCCGGTGAATTCGGTTATACGGTAGAGTTTATCGGGATCGACGACGCCGCCGAAATGGAAGAAGAAGAAGAAGTCGATGACCCCGAAGATATGATCACCCGCTCGCCGGTCGTCACGATCATGGGTCACGTCGACCACGGTAAAACCTCCCTGCTCGACTATATCCGCAGCGCCAACGTCGTAGCCGGTGAGGCCGGCGGGATTACCCAGCATATCGGCGCCTACCAGGTGACGACGACGACCGGGAGAAAGCTCACCTTCCTCGATACGCCGGGTCACGAAGCCTTCACGGCCATGCGTGCCCGCGGTGCAAAAGCCGCCGATGTCGCTGTGATCGTAGTCGCCGCCGATGACGCAGTGATGCCCCAGACAAAAGAGGCCATCTCCCACGCCCAGGCTGCCGGCCTTCCCATGGTCTTTGCGATCAACAAGATCGACAAGGATGGCGCCAATCCGGAGAAGATCAAGGAGCAGCTGGCCGGGATGAATATCCTCGTGGAAGACTGGGGTGGCAAATTCCAGTCCCAGGAGATCTCCGCGAAAAAAGGGCTGAATGTCGATCTCCTGCTGGAGAAGATCCTGCTCGAAGCCGAACTGCTCGACCTCAAGGCCAACCCCGACCGCGAAGCCTCCGGCAGCGTCATTGAAGCCTCTCTCGACAAGGGCCGCGGCTATGTCGCGACCGTTCTGGTCCAGAGCGGCACGCTGAGGAATGGCGATCTGGTCGTTTCGGGCCAGTATTTCGGCCGCGTAAAGGCCATGTTCAACGAACGGAACAAGCGGATCGACGATGCGCCGCCTTCCTCGCCGGTTCTCCTCCTGGGCCTCAACGGCGCGCCGCAGGCCGGGGAAAAGTTCAAGGTCTATGAGGATGAAAGCGAAGCCAAGGAAGTCGCCAACAAGCGCGCCCAGATCCTCCGGGAACAAGGCATCCGGACCAAGAAGCATATCACCCTCGACGAGATCGGCCGCCGCCTCGCCCTGGGCAACTTCAAGGAACTTAACCTGATCATAAAGGGAGATGTGGATGGCTCCGTGGAAGCGCTCAGCGACTCGCTGCAGAAGCTTTCCACCGAAGAGATTGCGGTCCGCGTCGTCCACAAGGCAGTCGGCGCGATCACCGAAAGCGACGTGCTGCTGGCTACCGCTTCCGATGCCGTCATCGTCGGCTTCAACGTCCGCCCGAGCTCCCAGGCTTCCCGCCTGGCGGAAACTGAAGGCGTCGAGATCAAGACGTATTCTATCATCTATAACGCCATCAATGACGTTAAGGACGCTATGGAGGGCCTGCTCGAACCCAAGACCGTGGAAAAGATCGTGGCTAATGTGGAAGTACGTAACGTCTTCAAATTCGACAAGGCTACCGTCGCCGGCTGCTACGTCCTTGATGGCAAGATCTTCCGCAATTCCAAGATCAGGCTCGTCCGCGACGGCATCGTCATCTATCCCGTCGGCGAAGGCGCTACCGCCGAACTGGCCTCCCTGAAACGTTTCAAAGACGACGTGAAGGAAGTGCCGTCCGGCATGGAATGCGGCCTCACCATCCGGAACTACAATGACATCCATGTGGGTGACATCGTCGAAGCATATGAGGAAGAGGAAGTAAAGCGCACCCTGTAGGCGCGGCGTGCACTCTCTAAATTATTTGTTAAATGCCCCGCAAGGGGGTACAACCGTCCGTTATCGGATTAATTTTGGTTCAAATGCAAAAATTGATCATCTTCCCCGCTCTCCTTCTCTGCGCAACCGTCACGTATGCCCAGCAGAAAGTAGTGGCAGACCGGATCGCCGCCATCGTCGGCGACAAGATCATTCTCAAATCGGAACTGCAGAATGCCATCGCCGATATGATCCGCAACTCCGGCGGCGCCGATGTCAAGGGCCTCGACGAATGTAACGTCCTCGATAATATCCTTATCCAAAAGGCGCTGGTCGTCCAGGCCGAACATGACTCCCTGCCGGTCAGCGACGAAGACGTGGAAGCGGAAGTGGATCAGAAGATCCGGTATTACGAACAGCTTTACGGCGGAAAAGACGCCTTCGAACAGATCGCCCAACGCACCGTATACCAGGCTAAACAGGACTTTATGGCGCCCATCCGCGAACAGCGCCTCGCCCAGGCCATGCGCCAGAAAGTCGTTGAAGACGTCAAGATCACCCCTTCGGAGGTAAAAGAGTATTTCGATAAGATCCCGCCGAACAAACGCATCTTCTACGAATCGCAGATCCAGCTTAGCCAGATCGTTCTCTATCCCAAGGCCAGCCATGATATCGAAAAGCTGGCGCAGGACGAACTCAACGAATACAAGACGGAAGTGGAGTCCGGTCAGAAAAAATTCGAATTCCTCGCCCAACTTTACTCCGACGACCCCGGTACCAGGGACAAAGGCGGTGAGATGGAACTGAACCGGAATGACAGCCGCATATGGGACCCCGTATTCTTCGCCACCGCCTTCCGGCTGAAAGAAGGTCAGATCTCCAACGTGATCAAAAGTAAATATGGCTATCATATCATCCAGATGGTGAGCCGCAACGGCGATGATATCGTCATTCGCCATATTCTCCGCATCCCGGAGATCACCCAGGCTGAAGTAGACCTCGCCAGCGCCCAGCTCGACTCCATCCGCGCCCAGCTCATCGCCGGCACCATCTCCTTCGGTGCTGCCGTCGGCAAATACAGCGACGACGATCAGGCCAAAGCCACGGCAGGCCAAATCTTGAACCGCACCGGCTCTACCTTCCTGACGATCTCCGATCTCGACAAGGACATGGTGCTGCTCCTCAAAAACTCTAACCTCCAACCCGGTCAGTACTCCAAGCCCACCGTCTTCACCGACGATAAAGGAAAGAAAGGCGTCCGGATTGTCTACATGGTTTCCAAGAGCGAACCCCACCGCGAAAACCTTCGCGATGATTATAACAATATCGCTCAACGCGCCCTCGACGAGAAAAGAAGCGCCGCCCTCGAGAAATGGTTCCTGCAAAAAATTCCGACCATGTACGTCATGATCGCCGACGAATACCGGAATTGCAGCAATCTTACCAAGTGGGAAGGCCAACCCTCTACAGCGGGGAAGTAACCCGCGCACTGTCCACGCACACGCCAAAGGTCCGCGCACATGTCTAATGTCCGAGCACAGCCAAAGGTCCCCCACACGCGCAAAGCCTACGCATAACCATTTTTTAGGTATTAACACTTATCAAGCCCGAATTAAGCGGCTAATCCGTAGCGCGTACCACCTTCTTTAGTAATTTGATAGCGCGAAGGCGGATCCAATTCCCTGGAACCCCTCCCCGCCACCATAAACCCTGGCACATCTTCCCGGCGCCGACCCCGTTCGGCCTACCCTTCACGGAAGTAGCCCGATCTCGGACATATCTTTCAGGTGACGGAAAAATGTCGTACCTTATGGAGCGACGCGGTGGTCAAATGTGTCCTTGTCACCTGGCTTACTTAAAACAATCCTATATGAGCAAGATCAATATCTTAATTGCTGACGACCACAAATTGATCAGGGAGACCTGGAGTTATATCCTGAATAGTGACAACCGGTTCCAGGTGGTGGCTGAGTGCGGTGACGCCCAGGAAGCAGTCGAGCTTGCAAGGACCAAACGCCCGCATGTCGTGCTGATGGATATAAATATGGCCCCCTTCTCCGGTCTCGAAGCTACCCAGCGCATCCGGAAGGTCTCTCCGGGCTCCAAAGTAATCGGCGTCTCCATGCACTCCCAGCCCGCTTATGCGAAAAAGATGCTCCAGATGGGCGCACGTGGCTATGTGACCAAGAACTCCTCCAAGGAAGAAATGATCAAAGCGATCCTCGAAGTCAATCATGGCAACAAATACATCTGCGACGAGATCAAGAATATCATCTCCGAACAGCTGCTCGACGAAAAGGAAGACTCACCCAATATTAACGCATTGACCGAGAGGGAGATGCAAATAATTAATTTTATTAAGGAAGGTCTTTCCTCCAAAGAGATCGCTACAAGCCTCAATATCTCCCTCAAAACAGTCGAAGTCCACCGCCATAACATCCTGAAGAAGCTAAAACTCAAGAATTCCGCTTCCCTGGTCAATTTCATAAACACCAATGCGACATATATTTAGGTTAACTCATCGCGCTCCACCCTGTCGCCCCACTCATCGCCCCCACCCGTGTCATTTTCCTGACCTTTGATTTCCCGTCTTTTCGTAACTTGCGCCTTTCCCGGGGGACCGCAAAACTATGAGCGACGCAATTAAACATGAGTGTGGGTTGGCATTCATTCGATTACGAAAACCGTTCTCTTACTACCTCCAACAATACGGTACCGTCCTCTTCGGCCTGAACAAGCTGTACCTCCTCATGGAGAAGCAACACAACCGCGGTCAGGACGGCGCCGGCGTAGCCGCGGTCAAACTCAACGTCGAACCAGGGTATCCCTTTCTCCACCGCATCCGCAGCAGCAACCACCAGCCGATCGCGGATATCTTCTCGCAGATCATGGATGAAGTAAAAGAACTGGAGCAGTATCAACCCGATATTACCAAACATCCCGGCCTGATGAAAGGCCATATCTCCTTTCTCGGCGAACTGCTGCTCGGCCATCTCCGCTATGGCACCCAGGGAAGGAACCTTGTCCAATTCTGTCACCCGTTTATAAAGCGAAATACCATCCCCGCCCGCAACCTCGCCCTCGCCGGCAACTTCAACCTCGTCAATACCGACGAACTGTTCGACCTGATAGGGATCGAGCCGGGCGATTTTCAGAAACAGAGCGATCTTGCCGCCATGATGGAAGTGATCCACCATTTCCTCGTCCGCGCGGATGAAGCCTCCCCCGGCCGGCTCGATCTCGTTGGACTTCTCAGAAAAGCCGTTTCGTTATTTGACGGCGGCTTTACCGTGGGGGGACTGATCGGCAACGGGGATAGTTTCGTTTTCCGCGATGCCCACGGCATCCGTCCCGCTTATTATTATATCAATGACGACGTGGTTGTCGCGGCCTCTGAACGGGCTGCCATCCGCACCGTATTCAATGTCGGCGAAAATGAGGTCATGGAACTCATGCCCGGCAAGGGTTTGATCGCCCGCGCAGACGGTCATGTTTCCATCGAGACCATCCTGGAGCCTAAAGAACGCCGCGCCTGCAGCTTCGAACGCATCTACTTCTCCCGGGGCAGCGACGAAAAGATCTATCGCGAACGCATCGCCCTGGGTTATAACCTTAGCGGTCAGGTGCTCGGCGCGATCAACCACGATCTCAAGAACACGATCTTCTCCTTTATTCCCAATACCGCTGAAGTGGCGTTTTATGGGCTCTGGAAAGGCATGGACGACTACCTCGAAAGCATCAAGATCCAGCGTATCCTGTCCTGGGGAAAAGATATCTCGGAGGAGAAGCTTGTCGAAATGCTCAGCCGCAAGATCCGCGTGGAAAAGGTCGCTATCAAGGATGTCAAAATGCGCACTTTCATAACGGAAGATGTCAGCCGTAATGAAATGGTCCAGCACGTTTATGACGTAACCTACGGGACCGTCCGGAAAGGACTCGATACGCTCGTCGTCATCGATGACTCCATCGTCCGCGGAACGACCTTGCAGGAAAGCATTATCCGGATGCTGGCCCGCCTCGAACCGAAGCAGATCATTATCGTTTCGTCCGCACCGCAGATCCGATACCCCGACTGTTACGGCATCGACATGAGTAAATTAGGCGACTTCATCGCATTCCGCGCCGCCATCGAGCTGATGAAAGAAAGAGGCCGCGAAGATTGTCTCCAGGAATATTATGAGAATTGTAAAGAGCTGCAACGTACCGGGCATCTTCATACGGAAAACGTAGTCCAGCGTGTCTATAGCCCTTTCACTACTCAGGAGGTTTCAGACAAGATCGCCCAGTTGATAACCCCGCCGGATATCGAAACGCCCGTACAGGTTATTTATCAGACAATTGAATCTCTCCATAAAGCCTGCCCCACCAACACCGGGGATTGGTACTTCACCGGCAACTACCCCACGCCGGGTGGGAACCGCGTAGTCAATAAGGCATTCATGAATTACATGGAAGGGAAAAATATCAGAGGATACTAGAATTTACTGCAGTATTTGCGTTTATCAAGGAAAATGCTTAATATTATATAGTTAATAAGGCTTAAAAAGCAGCTAATCCCCTTAAAAGATCTGCCGGTTAACACGCTCTGATAGTATAGCATCTGAATCAACGTAGAAAAAAGGAAGCGTTATGAAGAAAGTTTCTATCATGATCGTCGATGATCATACCCTGATCAGAGAGACGTGGAGTTTTTTATTGGGAAAAAATGAGAATTTCGATGTAGTGGCCGAATGCGGTGACGGCGAACGCGCCATCGAACTGGCACGGGACAAACGCCCCGATGTCGTCCTGCTCGATATCAATATGGCGCCGATGAATGGTTTTGACGTTCTGAAAATGATCCGCAAATACTCGCCCGGCTCCAAGATCATTGGAGTATCCATGCACTCCCAACCCGCCTATGCAAAGAAGATGCTCCGGCTCGGCGCCAAAGGATACGTGACCAAGAACTCCCCACGTCAGGAAATGCTGGAAGCCATTGCTGAAGTCAGCAAGAATCAGGTCTATGTCTGTCAGGAAGTGAAAAATATTCTCTCGGACCAGATGCTGAACGGTGACCAGGGTAATCCGGATATCAACAACCTCTCTGATCGTGAAA
>DATJMG010000183.1:0-4727 GCA_035508835.1 Puia sp. | reverse complement strand
AGAATACGGAGAAGAAGCTGTCCGATCTTGAATACCGGCTGACATTTAGCAAAGAGGAAAAAGAGAAGAACGAAATTATATCATGATGCCTTTCCATGTATATTGTTTTCCATTCGCAGGGGGCAGCAGGTATTCGTATCTTTTGTATACCAAGGCTGCGAGGGACCTGAAATTGATCCCGCTGGACTATCCGGGCCGGGGATTCAGGGCGGGCGAGCCGTTGCTGCGAGATCTGCATGAGATCGCGGACGATTGTCTGGGGCAGATCAGGCATAGGCTGGGGGAACCCTATGCGATCTATGGTCACAGTATGGGTGCGGTAGTCGGTTACCTGGTTACCAAAAGGATCATTCGGGAGGGGCTGGGACGGCCTGAAATTTTGTTTTTTAGCGGACGGGGAGGCCCTTCCATAGGTTATCCGGAAAAGATGAGGTATTTGCTGCCGACGTCCGACTTCAGGGATCTGCTCCGGGCGATGGGTGGAAATTCCGATGAGGTGCTGGATAATGAGGAGTTGATGAGTTTCTTCGAGCCTATCATCAGGGCGGACTTCGAAGCTCTGGAAACCTGCCGGTACGTACCGGGCGAGGCCTTCGATATTCCCATCACCGTCATGATCGGCGCCGACGAGAATGTCACGCTGGAGCATGCCTATGCCTGGCAGCGGGAGACAACAGAGAGGATAGATGTCAGGCTCTTTCCCGGAAAGCATTTTTTCATATTTGACCATGCGGCGGACGTTGTCCGGCTGATGGAACATAAGATCGCTAATTTAAATATTGACATTCAAAACACCCGATCATGAGAACGTTCATATTATTTACCGCAGCATTTATGGGGATTGGTATCAATGCCCTGGCGCAAAATCGCATCATTCACTACAAGCCGGACGGAACTATTCGCATTTCCCTGACGAACAGTGAAGTGAACATCGCAGGATATGATGGCAGCGATGTCGTCATCACCGACCTGCGGGGGATGAACGGCGCCGGCGACCTTAGTGTTGTCGAAAATGGCGGCACGCTGGTGATCAATAAGACGTCGGAATCCAGGGGTAATTTCCTGATAAAGATCCCCCGCAAGTCCAATTTGTATTATGAAGAAGAATTTCGTGAGCCCGGCAAAATCCTTATTTCGAACATTGACGGCAGGGCGGACGTGAAGTCCTGGGTATCGGAAATAGTAATGACGAATGTAACGGGCCCGGTCAAAGCTGTCAGCCAGGCCGCCGATATTTCAGTAGCCTGGACAGCCGTCAGTGCGAAAGACTCCAGTTCTATCGTCACG
The DNA here is from genome assembly GCA_035508835.1 of Puia sp. Taxonomy (GTDB): domain Bacteria; phylum Bacteroidota; class Bacteroidia; order Chitinophagales; family Chitinophagaceae; genus Puia. The sequence continues at coordinate 3,440 of DATJMG010000183.1, read as the reverse complement.
CTGGGCAGATCGGTAAAAGTCATCTTACCGCCTACCGCCAAGGTGGACCTCAACCTCGATGTCCTGTCGGGTAAAGTTACCTCCGACTTCGACCTCGGGGCAGAAAACAGGGCCGCATTGCTCCGGACCGGATCGGAACGGAATATCCGTCACAGGATCAACGGCGGCAATACGGGCATCGATATTAAGGCGAACGAAATCGACATCCAGCAGGCCAAAGGTTAAAACCCGCCAATTACCATGAACAGCCAGGTTATTCACACTGTTTTCGAACAGCACGCTTTTGCGCGCCCGGAACACCTTGCGATAGTCGAATCCGGCAACAGCATTACTTACAGCCAGTTGAATGACGAGGCCGATCGCCTCGCCTCCGTCTTGCGTGGAATATGCCGGGCCAGGGCATCGGTCGTCGGCGTCCTGTTACCCTCCGGCATTTCACTCGTCACGGCCATGCTGGCCAGCTTTAAGGCGGCAATGGTCTACATGCCGCTGGATTGGGCATTCGGCAGGCGCCGGCTCAAGGATTTACTCCGAAATTGCGACTGCACGGTTCTGATTACCGATCAGGAGAGTGCCGGCCGTCTGCAGGCTTTATGGCAGGAGGTCGACAGCGGATCGCGGACCCTCCTGGTCACCGGTGATGGCGGCATCCGGGCTTACCCGGCGACCGGCGGTCAATTTATTCCGGCAGCGGCACCCGCAACCGGGGACAGCGGTCTTCCTCAACCGGCTGACGGCAATTATATTTTTTCCACTTCCGGTACGACCGGATCCTGCAAAGCCATACTGGGCAGCCACGAGGCACTGAGTCACTTTATCCATTGGGAGATCAGGGAGTTTGGCCTCGATGCCGATGTAAGGGTGAGCCAGTTGACCAGCATAACCTTTGATGCCTCGCTCCGCGATGTCTTTGCTGCCCTTGCCGCAGGCGGCACGGTCTATATTCCGCCGGCAGATATCAGGCATAACCCCGCGGCGCTCATAGATTGGTTGGATCAGAACCGGATCTCGCTGGTTCACTGCGTTCCGACCCTGTTCAGGCTCCTCGCAAGAGAGCTCGCCAGGATGAGAGAGGCCGGCATCACCGCCCTGCGTCACCTGAAATATATCCTGATGGCCGGTGAGCCCTTATACAGCAAAGATATCAGGATCTGGTACGATGCTGACGGCAACGATACTGTGCTGGTCAATTTGTACGGCACTTCCGAGACCACACTCGCCAAGACCTTCCACCGCATCGGCGACATTCCGGACAACCCCGCCCAGGCCCTGCACGCAGGCCGGCCCATAGACGGAAGCAGTGTCCTGATCATCAACAGCAGCGGCAGGCTGTGCCGCACCGGCGAGATCGGCGAGATATATATCCTACCGCCCTTCACACCCAAAGGATATTACAATAATCCGGCGCTCAATGAGCCGGCATTTATACAGAATCCTCTTTCGGCCAATAAGGAGATCGTGCACAAAACCGGCGACATGGGCAGGTATACGAAGGATCAAAATATTGAGGTCATCGGCAGAATGGATGACCAGGTAAAAGTGAACGGCATCAGGGTCGAGCTTGGAGAGATCGAGGCGGCCGTGCTTGGCGTCCCCGGTATCCGGGAGACCGTCGTGCTGGCCGGTAAGGATGACGAGAACCGCTGTGACCTGGTCTGTTACTATGTAGGCGACCAACTGGACGATGAACAGCTTCGCCAATACCTGGACAAAGAATTGCCCCATGGGCTTGTGCCGTCCTTCTTTTTCAGGTTCGATAGTTTCCCGCTGACCATCAATGGAAAGATCGACAAACGGGCATTGCCCAAACCAAGACAGCTGGTAGAGAGAAAGCTCAGGTACGAAGCGCCGGTCAATGAGACCGAGAGAAAGCTTGAGGCCATCTGGAAGGAGGTGCTTGGGATCGATAATATAGGCCGGAAAACTTCCTTTTTCGAGATGGGCGGCAACTCTTTGAAGTCTTTACTGGTCCTGTCCAGGATCTACCGCATCTTTGGCGTTGTGATCAGTGTGGATGTCATCTTTAACGAACGGACGCTCGAAGCCATTTCCAAACATATCGACCGGACATTGCAACAGCCGGTCGCCCACATCCGGCCTCTCCCGCCGAGAGAATACTATGATGTCTCCCATTCCCAACTGCGCGCATGGATCCAGCACCAGGCCCAGCCGGAAAAGACACTCTATAACGTAGCAGGCGCCTATGCTTTCGATGGGACGCTTGATGCAGACCGGTTTCGCCGGGCATTCCGGCTGCTGGTCACCCGGCACGAAATTCTGAGAACCACTTTCCTGCTGGTCAATGGTGAACCGAAGCAAAAGGTAAATGCATATGATCCGGCCATCCACGAGGTCGGCCTCACCGACCTGGCCGCAGAACCGGACCCCGATGGCGCTGCCTCATCCATAGTTTCCGATATTTCCAATACCGTGTTCGATCTCGAGAGCAGCCCCCTGTTCAAGGCCATGCTCATCCGCCTGTCGGACACCCGCGCGTTGTTTGCGTTCACTATGCACCATATCATTTCCGATGCCTGGTCCATGGAGATCCTGACCGGCGAAATGACCTTGTTGTACAACACCGGGAGCCTGGATGACAGTGTCCTTCCGCCGCTCTCCATTCAATATAAGGAATATGCGGACTGGCAGAACAAGCAGCTCACCGGCGAAAGATTACAAGCGCATCGCGCATTCTGGCTCGATCAGTTCAAAGACTCACCGGCAACCCTTCATCTGCCCCTGGATCTCGACCGGCCGGCTCATCGCACCAGTCAGGGCATTTCATCGATCGTCCCGATCGACGGAGAGACGAGACTTCAGCTCGAAAGGCTCGGCAGGAAGGTGGATGCCACCTTGTTCATGACCTTCGTCGCCCTGTTGAATATCGTATTGGCCAAACATTCCGGGCAAAACGATATTATTCTCGGAACGCCGGTGGCAGGGCGCGAATTCCCCGGCCTGGAAAACCAGATCGGTTTTTATATCAATACTCTCCCTATCAGGATGCAGATGGACCGCGGCCTCCCTTTCACCCACTTTATGAACGCCGTGAGAGAAAAGGTGATCGCCATGCTGAAATTTCAGGCTTATCCGTTCGACCGCCTGCTGGAGGACCTGGGGATACCCATCAGGGCCGATAGAAATCCGTTGTTCGATGTTGGATTCACTTATATCAAGGAAAATGAGCTGAACCGGCAGGAAAACCAGTCCGGAATGACCGGACTGCAGGTAAGCTATGCGGACAACGGGTTTAACCTTGTAAAAGCCGATATCTGGTTCAAAGTTTTCGAAAACCCGGACAATTTGGTGATGGATATTACCTGCAACAGCAGTCTGTTCTCTTCGACTTACCTCCACCGGCTGGCAAGCGATATCCAACATACCATCTCAGCCGTGATTGCGAACCCGCAATCCAGCATCGACGAAGTAATTTCCCGCAT
>DATJMG010000182.1:0-12819 GCA_035508835.1 Puia sp. | reverse complement strand
TACGCATACTGTCGAGACCATCGATCTGAATGCGCCGAATCCTGCCTGGACCCTCGTCGCACCGATGAACTTCCCACGGCGTCAGCACAACGCTACCCTCCTGCCCGACGGGACGGTACTGGTGACCGGGGGAACCCAGGGTCAAAATTTCGACAACCTCGATCAAGGTGAACCCGTCCATGTCGCGGAGATCTGGGATCCCGGGTCGGGCGTCTGGATAAAAATGGCCGCCGAATCCGTCGACCGATGCTACCATTCGACTTCCGTGCTGTTGCCGGATGGCCGCGTGTTTAGCGGCGGTGGTGGCGAGTACGCTCCTGTCGTCGGTGTCGATCAATCGAATCCTCCGGTCAACACCCACGCCAACGCACAAATCTTTTCACCCCCTTATCTGTTCAAAGGTCCGCGTCCTGTCATCAATGGCGGCCCCAAAAACGTCAACTACGGATCGGCCTTTAACATCGAAACGCCAAACGCCAACGACATCGGTATGGTGACGTGGATTCGCCTTTCTTCCGTCACGCATTCCTGCAATATGAACCAGCGCATCAACTTCCTTGCCTTCGAAAAAGGCGCAAATCAGCTGAAAGTCAAGGCGCCTGCTAACGCCAATGTATGCCCGCCGGGTCACTATATGTTGTTCGTGCTGGATCATAATAAAGTACCGTCGGTCGCCCATATCATCCAGATCACCGCACCCGTGGCGGCGGAAGTCGCACCGGCCGGCGCCGCACTCACCGCACCCGCAGCCGCAGCCGGCCACGCGGCCGTCGCACCCGCAGCCGTCGCCCCTGCGCCCGTCGCACTCAGCCCCCTCGAAAAAGACGCCATCATCCGGCGCCGCGAACCAAAGCCCCCTGTTGTCGTCGGCGTCACCCCGACCTGCCCATACGGCATCTCCGCCTGCTGGGGAGGCGCCTATGAAGCGCTCCGGCGCCTGCCAGGCGTCCGCGAGGTCCGCCCACTTCCTAACCCCTATGACTCCACGGCATTTGTCTATCTCCATACCGCAGGCCTTCCCGACCTGGACGCCTGGGCCGCCCATTTTAAGGAGATCGCCAACGGAACCCATCTGCTCCGCGGCGTCGAAGTCACCGTAGAAGGTAAAGTGAAGTCGCAGGGCGAAAACAACCTCGTCCTTTCCGGTACGGACCACCGCCCGCCGCTGCTCTTAACCCCGATCCTGCCCGGAGACAAGGTTCAGTGGGATGCAACGAAAAAATCGCCCAAACCGCTGGAATTTGCCGAACAGGCCGCGTGGCAGGAATTGGAAAAGCAGATCACTCTGGCGGGCGGCTCGCAAACGGCCACGATCACAGGCCCACTCCGGAAGAATGGCGACAACTATATCCTGGAAGTACGACAATTCACGGCCGACCACGCGGTTACCCCGACGGCCGATCCCGGAACCATAAACCAGACAGCGGATGCCAGGCCTCTCTCGCCATAGGTGGATCGTCACGGCCCTCGCACTCTTGCTGGCCAGTTGGCTTATGACTGCCGGCCATTACGTCGTGCCCACCGCGATCGGCATCACGATCCTGTTGACCGTGCTGATTGCCGCGCTATCCCGTTTCAGCCCGATCCTCTGTATCTCGGCACTCGGCAGCCTCGGCATGTGCCTCTCCGGCCAATACCTCGCCAACTCCCTCCGTCCCCTCTTTGGCCTATTCCTCGCTATGAATTGGGCCATGTTCATCGGAATGGCCGCCGGTCACTTCGCGGATTGGGCCCTCCATCGGGTCATCCATCGGGTCCTTCATCGGGTCCTTCATCGGGTGATCCGCCAAAATACCGTGTTTTTCCCGTTGCGGCGATCCCGCGTTAGCTCTACCTTCAAGTCAAACTCCTAAAACCCCCATCCATCGTGAATTTCAGCCCCACCCCCGAAACCGGCATACCTCCAACCCCCGGCATACCTCCAACCCCCGGCATCCCCGCGACCACCGCCATCCCCCCCATCGACCTCACCAGGTCTTGCATCGACCCGTCGAACCCGCTTCATATCCCGTTCCTGGCCGACCTCCAGGCGAACATCCTGAAAAGTCATGGCCGTAAATTCGCCTGGCATATTTTTTTACAATTCACGCCCGCGAAGATCGACGCCGCCAAGACCTGGATCGCCGATTTCGCCACCGGCCGCATCACCAGCGCACTCGCGATTGAACAAGGAAGGGCCGCGCATAAACAGTTTGGGGCCGATGGCGGCGCCGTCTTTACCATTTCGCTCTCCGCGACCGGCTATACCGCTCTTGGCATTCCAGCGACGAAATTTCCCGTCGAGCAAGGTACCCCCGCCAACGCCATCGTCGGCGACTCCCCCGCATTCGCCACGGGTGCCAAAGGCAGCGCAACAAAACTTGGCGACGGCGACCCCCAGCGCGACTGGGAAAAACCATTCAGGGGAAATGTCGACATGCTGATCATCGTCGCCGACAGCCAGGCGGCCAAAGCCGAAAAACTCGCCACCCGCATCGCCACGGAAGCCTCCGTTTTCAGCACCGTCCTCACGTCCCAGAAGGGGCATGTGCTCCATCGCAAGGAAGGCCTCGGTGAAACATTCAATCAAGCCATCAACATCGAACATTTCGGCTATGCCGACGGCATCAGTCAGCCTCTCTACATGAAAGATGAGATCGACGCGCAGCCTTCCACGAATTTGTGGGACGACGAGGAGCCGCTCAACCTCGTTCTCGTACACGATCCCAACGGCAAAGCCCACTACAGCTATGGCAGCTTCCTTGTATTCCGGAAACTCGAGCAGGACGTCGCGGGGTTTATGAAAGCCGAAGAAGCGATCGCGCCGATCAGCGACCGGGACGGCATCGAGAACAAAGACCTCCCCGGCGCGATGATGATCGGAAGGTTCAGGAACGGGAATATCCTCGTGCAATCGAACGGCTTTACCGGAAACATCGTGGCCCAGTCGCAGACAAAAAATGATTTTGATTACAGCAGCGATCCGCCGCCACCCGCCGGCTCGACACCGCAATACAGTTCCAAATGCCCGTTCTTCGCGCATACGCGGATCACCAATCCCCGCGCCGACATCACGATCGTCCCCCCATCCTTCGTCCATTCGGTCCGGCTGACACGGCGCGCGATGCCGTACCAGGACGTGAGTCGTTTTGGGCCCGGGTTGGAGGACCTCACGGAACCGACGCAGGAGCAGCTGAGCAAACACCGGCCGTCAAAAGGGGTCGGGCTGCTCTTCATGTGCTATGTGGCACATCTCGGCAAACAGTTCGAATTTATTCAGAACAACTGGGCCAACCATGGTCATATTGCCGGCCGCAATATCGGACCCGATGGGGTGGTCGGTCAGATCTCCCCGTTACCCGCGACCGGTCTGCCATTCAAACCGGCTACGCCCGATCTGTTGAATAAGAAGCTGCCTGGCCAGTGGGGTGAGCCGGTGCCGGCTACAGCGCCCGATATCACCTTCGGGCACTTCACCAGGAATTTGGGCGGCGAGTATTTTTTTACGCCCAGTATCAGCTTCCTGCAACGGATCAATCTTGTTTGACCCGCGGAAAAAATGACCTGCGGAAAAATTGACTCACCGATAAAATTTCGCATATGCAGATGTCCCACAACTTTTTCTTTCAGCTGGCGGACGAGACAAAGGAGCTGAGGGAACGTTTTGTTGAATTGTGTATAAAATACCTCTCCGGTCATCCGGGCGAGGTTTATTTCTCCGTGGGAATCCGCGTACTCGACATAGACCGCGATGTCAGCGGGACCAATTTCGACGTCTCCGTCAATATCATCTTTAAGGACTTCGACGCCTATACGGACTACAGCAACAGCCCGACGCACGAGAAGTTCATAAAAGAAGCCGCCGGCATGAGCCCGACGCGTATCGTCTATGATTCCTTTCTGCTGACTCAAAAACCCCCGCACAAATGACTAACGCCGAAATCCGGGCCGCCCAGGCCGATCTCTCAAGAGCCATAACCGGTACGGTCGTCACCGCCGGCCAGCAGGGTTTTGCCGACACCACCACCATCGACAACGGCCGGGTCACGATACAGCCCTACCTCGTGGCCTTCCCGGAATCCGCGAAAGACGTGGCGGCCGTGATAAAATATTGCCGCGAGCACGAGATCCGGCTGACCACCAAATCGGGCGGCCACAGCGCCGCGGGCTACACCCTCAACGCCGACGGCATCGTCCTCAACCTCTCCAATCTCAACACCATCACCCCGGTAAAAAACGACCGGCTGGCTGTTGGATTCGGCACGCGCTGGATTCATCTCTACGACTACATAGAGACCCGGAAGCGGGGTATGCTGGCGGTCGGTGGCGGCTGCGGTACCGTCGGTGTCGGCGGATTCCTGCTTGGCGGCGGTTTCAGCTTTGCCTCGCGGAGCTACGGCCTGGCGTCTGACAATATCCACTCGATGGAATTCGTAGACGCTGCCGGTCATATCCATACGCTGAACGACAAGCTCACCGGCCAGGATGCGAGAGACCTGTACTGGGCCCTTCGCGGCGCCGGCGGCGGCAACTTCGGCGTGGTCACGCAAGCGGAACTCCAGCTCCATAAGACGCCCACCGAAACCTTTACGGCGGGGACGGTTCTTTTCCCCTTCTATCGCATCCACGAGATCCTGCCGTTCTACAATGAATGGGTAGAAACGCTGCCAAACGAAATGGCCGTCTATGGTATGCTACGTTATTTCCCGGACCCGAGACGCAACGGCGCGCTCATCCTTTGCATTCAGTTTACCGCTGTCTACAACGGCAAATTCGCCGATGGCGCCAAACTGCTCCGGCCCATGATCGACCTCAGCCCCATCAGCATCCAACAATATTCGATGACCCTGCCCGAGTGGGAACATTTTGTGGGTGGCGCGACGCTGGTTCAGGGCAGGCCGGCCTATATCCGGTCGGTGATCCTCGAACCGAAGACCCTCACGCCGCAGGTGGCCGACATCTGCATGAAATATATGGGCACGGCGCCGACGACGGATTCATATGTCGTCTGGACACATCTCGGCGGCAAGATCAGTGAGAACAGTGAGACCTATGGTTCATTCGCGCACCGGAAGGGCCGGTTCGCATTCGAACTGAAGGCCATCTGGGACCCCAACCCGATGAGCAATCTGCGCACCAACGTCGAATGGGCGGTGGAATTTTTCGATGAACTGGAAAAGCATTCGCAGCAAGACCCGAAGACCCCGTCGAGAGCTTATCTGAATTATATCGATCCGCTTCTCACGAAGTGGCAGACGAAGTATTACCGGGACAACTACAACCGGTTGCTGGCCGTCAAAAAACACTGGGACCCCAAAGGTCAATTCGACTTCCAGCAAGGGATCGGCTCGACCTTCGATCCCACCCGGACGAAACCCCTCGATCTCAGCCCGCTCACCAGAACCCACATATAGCCAATGCCCACGCCAACCGAAATGACCATGCTCACACCAACCGAAAAGACCATGCTCACGGCAACCGAAATCCGCCAAAGGTTCAACCTCCAGCCAAACCCCGCCGAAGGCGGCTTCTTCGCCGGCACCTACACGTCGACGGTCCAACTCCCCGTAAGCGACCTCCCCGGCTTTTCCCCGGCATCCAAAACCCGGCCTCTCTGCGGCGCGATATTTTATTTCCTGGACACCAGCACGTTCTCAGCCCTGCATCGGGTGACCGGCGACATGATCTATCACTTTTATAGCGGTCATGCTGTCGAAATGCTGCTGCTGCATCCCGACGGTACAGCAGGGACCTGTATTTTCGGCAATGACCTCGCTAAAAATCAGATCCCGATGAAAGTGATCCCCGGTGGAACCTGGCTCGGCTCGCGGATAAAACCCGGCTCAGGCGCGACCCCGCCCCCCGGCTCCCACCCGCCCCCCGCCGTGGCCTATGCGCTCATGGGCGTCACCATGGCGCCCGGCTTCGATCCCGTCGACTATACGATCGCCAAACGTGAAGACCTGCTTCGCGAATATTCCGACAAAAAAATCAAAGACCTCATCATCGCGCTCACCCGCTCATAACCGATCGCCAATGACTACCACGACAAAATATCTCAAGGAATTCGTGCAGATCTCATCTCTGCTGACCGGCTTCTCCGAAGTAGAGCTGGAAGCTACCGGCATGGTGAAAACATACTTCAAGACGATCGTCGAGCGGACCGAAGGCTCGATCGTCGAGAAATTTTTTGAGCGCACCGCCGCGATCATCCAGCAGGCCGACCGCAAAGCCGCCATCCGTTCGCAGCTCATCCCCGACTCGGCTTACCAGGGCCTGGCAAAAAAGATCATCATCTTATGGTATGAAGGCAACTGGGGCGTGGGTCCATCGGCCGAAGTCATCAGCCCCCAGTCCTATGTGCAAGGCCTGATGTGGCTGGCGGCAAAAACGCATCCCTCCGGCGCAAAACAACCGGGCTTCGCCTCCTGGGCAGAACCACCATTATCAAAAACAGACAATTCAAAAAAATGAGCGAAAAGAAATATGACGTCGTCGTAGTCGGCGCAGGAATAGCGGGCGCCATCATCGCAAAGACCCTCACCCGTGCGGGTAAAACGGTCCTCCTGCTGGAGGCCGGGCTGGAAGCCGGTATCGCCCTCGATGAAGACGGCTCACACGATGTCTATCAACAATATCTCCAGACGTTTTACAAAGCTGCCGCCAAAGCGCCGAATAGCCCGTACCCGAGACTACCCCAGGCCCCATCTGCCGACGTCCTCGATCTCGACGGCTTTAAGAATGGCCAGAACCTCACGACAGGCTACCTCGTCCAGAAAGGCCCGCTGCCCTTCACCAGCGATAATGCCCGGGTTCCCGGCGGTACCACGCTCCACTGGCTCGGGACCACCCTTCGCCTGCTGCCAAACGATTTTCAAATGCATTCCAAATACGGCCGCTTCGTCGACTGGCCTTTTCCCTATGAAACCCTCAGGCCTTACTATGAAATGGCCGAGCTCGAGATCGGCGTATCGGGCGACGTAGCCGATCAAATCAACCATTTACCCAACATCGATAAAAAAACTTATTTCGGCAAAGACTACGTGCTCCCCATGCACAAGATCCCTACCAGCTATCTGGACGGTAAGGTAGCCGCCGAATTTATCAAGGTCAAGGTTCCCCAGGGCGACACGACAATCCAGGTCGACTGTTGCAGCACCCCTCAGGGAAGAAATTCAACGCCAAATTTTGATTATCCCTACGACAGCGTCGAGTGGAACGCCAAGGCCGGGAAGTTGCAGCTCAAGCCGCTGGCCAAAGATGAGAAATATTCCCCCGTCGGCTCCCTCTGGAACCGGTATAAAGGCCTGCGCTGCGAAGGCAACGCAAGCTGCGTTCCTATCTGCCCGGTACAAGCAAAATACGATGCGCTCAAAACAATAAAAAGTGCAAAGGACGACCACCCCGGCCGTCTCACGATCATCGCCCAGGCCGTTGCTTATGAAGTATTGACCGACTCCACATCCAAAAAAGTCACCGGCATCCGCTACAAAACATACAAAAAAGACGCCCCTCCCGATGCCTACACCGATCAACTCGCCCGCGGCACGATCTACGTCCTGGCCACCAGCGCGATCGAGAACGCCAAACTGCTTCTCGCATCAAATGCCGCCAATTCCAGCGACCAGGTCGGCCGAAACCTCATGGACCACCTATGTCTTTTAACCTGGGGTCTGTTTCCCGAGGCCGTATATCCCTTCAGAGGCCCCGGGTCGACGACAAATATCTGCAGCTTCCGCGATGGCGACTTCAGAAGCGGCCACACGGCCTGGATCTGTCCTTTGGATAACTGGGGCTGGGGCTGGCCGGTCTTCTCGCCTGGCAGCGACGTCGAAGAATTCGTGGGCGAGGCCCTATTCGGCACCGACCTGCGCGACAAAGTCCTCGATCGCGTATCGAGACAGGTGCTCCTGCACTTCGAGTGTGAACAGGATCCCGACCCGGATAACCGCGTGACGATCGACAAGACCTGCAAGGATGCCCTTGGCAATTACAAACCCGTCATCCAATATCATGTCTCGGAATATGTCCGCCGCGCCTTCGAAGCCGCAAAACGAGTTTCCGACGCATTATTCGCCTCCAGCTGCATCCAGGACTTTACGAAATATGATCCCAACGAGGTCGGCTATGTCGAATATAACGGCCAGGGCTATACCTACCGCGGCGCCGGTCATATCGTAGGCACCCACCGGATGGGCAACGATCCCAGGACATCGGTAGTCGACGAGAACATGCGGACCTGGGATCATGACAACCTGTACCTCGTGGGCTGCGGCAATATGCCGACCCTCGGAACATCCAACCCCACACTGACCATGGCCGCCACCACCTTCAAGGCCGCCGAAGCCATCTTAAAACAACTCGCATGAAAATGGAAATGAAATACTCCCAGCCGAAAAATGAGAACCGCCAGAACCTGACGAGTACCGATTACAAATCCTGGGGTCTCGAGACCAACCCGATCGACAGCCCTGCCAAGCTGCGGAAAAAACTCCAGGATGCCATAAAGATCGAGCTGGCCACGATCCCGCCCTATCTCACCGCCCTGTATTCCATCGTGGCAGGCACCAACCGGGTAGCGACCGGGATCATCCGAAGCGTCGCGATGGAAGAAATGCTTCACCTCTGCCTGGCGGCCAACCTGCTGAATGCCGTCGGCGGCGAGCCGGTCATCGATCATTCCACCACGCTCGACTATCCGGATTTTCTACCCGAGAACAGCAACCGCTTCAAGGTCGGTCTGGTCAAATTCTCGCCGGAAGCCATAAATACCTTCCTCGATATCGAGCGGCCGGTAAAGGATAGCCGACCACCCGAAGGCGACAAATTTCGCTCCATCGGCCAATTCTATCTTGCCGTACTCAAGGCGATGGAAGACCTCGGGGCCGGCATCTTCATAGAAGATCACAGCAAACAAATAACGTCGGATCACTACTACGGCAGCGGCGGAAAGATCGTCCCCGTAACCAACCTCAAGACGGCCAGGCAGGCGGTCAATGAGATCATCGGCCAGGGCGAAGGGATCGATCATACGATCGAAGACGGCATCCCCGGAAATTTTGGCGACGAGATCGAACTGGCACATTATTTCCGGTTCAACGAAATAAAAGAAGGCCGGAAATACCGGGTGGGCGACAACACGCAAGATCCGCCATCCGGGGAGCCGGTCGAAGTAGACTGGGGCGCCGTTTATAACATGAAACCCAATCCCCGGCTGACCGACTACGACCACAACCCGCAATTGGCCGAACAAGCCCGTAACTTCAATAAGACCTATGCCGACCTGCTGCGCAATATTCATTCTGCTTGCAACGGATGCCAGGACGATCTCAAGAAGGCCATCCCACTTATGTATGAATTAAAGTACCAGGCCATCGGGCTCATGAAGACCCCCATAGGCCAGGGCGAATTGACCGCCGGCCCGACCTTTGAACCTGTTACCGCTTAACACCGAAATATGAAAAAAATAACCGATCTGATCCTCGATTTCGACGGCACCTGCACCCAGATCCCGCTTGTCTATGAGGCTTTTCTGGAAGCCTACCGGAAAGGTATCAACGCCGTTCTCACTCCCGGGCAGCAGATCAGTCAACAACTGTGGGCCGAGGGAATGACGGAGGTAAGGGCGCATTCTCCTGCCGCAGGCTGGACTACCGACTTCACCCCATCGGCGCCTGCCGCGGCTGATCCCTACATTCTCTCGTTTGAGACGGCCAGATATCTCTTCAGGTCGCAGTCCCCGCAAATCACTACCCCGATCCCACTAGCCGCATTTGTCGCCGCATATGCGGCCAACCCCGCCCCCTGGCGCGTCGAAACGCTGGAAGTGATAAAGGAGCTCCACAAAAAAGGCATTGCGATCTATTTCGTGTCCAATTCCTCTACCCAGACGATAACCCAACGGTTCCAGGACCTCTGGGGCGGCACCCCACGCCCGGATACGATCCAGGTCCAGGGCAACGCCGCAAAATTCGAAATCACCGAGCCGGATTGGGATACCCTCGCCGGGGTCCCGCCGAAACTAACGGGTCTGCTCGACAAGGTGCCTGCGGTTCAGCCTGATATCAACATCGGCCGGCCGCTCTACCTGCGCAGAGGTAATTTCTTTAACGTTATCGCCGGCATCTTTTCAAAAAACCCCGACCGCTTTGCCACCAGCCTCTTCTGCGGCGACGTCTGGGAACTCGACCTGGCCCTGCCCGCCGCCATGGGAGCGAACATCCACCTCGTCGAACGGGCCAAGCCCTTTGATACCTATGACTACGAAAAAGCACTGACCCACAAAGCCGGCGGCAAAGTCAGCCCCGACCTGACCGGCCTGCTGGAATGGATAAAATAAAAACCAATTTCTTTACCCATAATGTACCGACCATGAGCATGACAAATCGCTCTTACAATCAGATCTATGACGTCATCATGAAGAACATGAAACTACTGAAGAAGGACGGCGTCCTGACCGCCCGCCCCGGTTATAAGATCAGCCGCGGCAAGGTCATTGACAAGCCATCGATCGTCGTTACGGTAGTCAAAAAGAAGACCGGCCTAAAGCCAAAGGACAAACTACCCGCTGAGATCGGCGATTTCCCCGTGGACGTCCGGGAGGCCACGCCCATGCAACTGTTGAGATCCAAAGACCCCGATAGCTACCATCTCATCCAGGAATTGGGACCGCTGGAACTCCATGAGACGGAATCCAATTGGGAATGCGACATGGCCACCGGAAAACCCGTTGCGCCGCCCTCACCGGCGGTTAAGGCACTCGTGGCATCCGCCAAGGCAAAAAAGCAAAAGGTAGCCTATACGGCGCCTGCGGGTGAGCCACTGAACCCCGTCACCGGGAACATCACGATCACCGCCTACTCGAGCCCCGACGACGGCTATACCGTGCTTTCCAACTTCCTGAAGGGAACAAAAAAGCAGCTCACGATCGGGATGTATGATTTCACATCCGGCGACCTGCTGAATGACGTCGTCAACACGGTCGAAGCCGGCGATAAAAAATTTACGATGGTGCTGGATCACCCATCCAAAAACAAAACCGCCATTCAAACCGATCCCGTCACCAGACAAACGATCTTGAACGCCGATCCCAATGCCGCGATCAATTGGGCACTGACCGACATGGACCCCGAAGTGACCGGCTTTATATTCCCCTCCGCTTATCATATAAAAGTTGCCGTCCGGGACTCGACCGACTTTTGGCTATCCAGCGGAAATTTTAATGTCAGCAACCAGCCGAATTTCGCCGCCAATGACCCGAAAAGAGGCAGCTTTAAGACAGCGGATCGCGACTGGCACGTGATCGTTGAACACAAAGGCCTCGCAAAATTGTTCGAGGCGTATATCGAGAATGATTTCACGGTGGCGGCTGAATTTCAGGCGAGCGCGGCACAAGTGGCCCAAAGCGCCAAAAAAACCGCGCAAATCAAACATAACAGAGATGTTCACAAGAAAGTAGAAACCGCGGTAAAGAAGTTGCCAAAGGCCGCAACGCCATCCAAAGGTTTTGCCAACCCACCATCGGTGCTGGGCAAACACCAGGTGTTTACAAACGTCCCGGTCACGCTACAGCCGCTGCTGACGCCCGATCCCGGCAAGCCCAACGTCACGCCGATGTACGAAACGCAGATCATCGACCTGATCAACTCCGGCGACCGGTCCATATTTGTACAGTTACAGTATATCTCATTCCCGAAAACGCGTGGCGGCGACATCACCAACATCGTCCAGGCCCTTGGCGACGCGGTCAAAAGAGGCGTCGATGTCCGGATAATCGTCAGCGAATTCCAGAAAGGCATAAACACGGAACATCTCGCAGATTTCGGATTGGACACGCACTTAAAGATCATGCAGGGCGTACATAATAAAGGGATCGTCGTCGACACCACCAAAGTGCTGGTAAGCAGCGAGAACTGGTCGGAACAAGGCGTGTCGGTCAACCGCGACGCCGGCCTGATCATCGACAACGCCGATATCGCCGCATTCTTTGAAAAGATCTTTATGGACGACTGGAACACCCGCTCCCACTTCCCCGAATCAAAATTGCCATCCAGCTCGACAATCAAAAAAAGCGCGCGGGCCAAAAAAACGCCAACAGCTAAAAAGGCCCCACGTCCCCAAAAAGCACCGGCCAAAAAAACACCAAAACGTAAATAAAATGCCACGCGATCTTAACCTGACCAGTGTCGATCCCGCTAACCCGCGCAAAGACGTCACAACCGCCTTTGCCCATTCCGTAAGACTCACGCGGAGGCGGGGAGTACTTTTTTACGCCAGGCATCAGCTTCTTAAGATCGTTATAGGACCACGATCGCGTTCCGGATCGCATACAACACCAATCCAACCCTCGAAGTCACGTTCAGCTTCCTGAACAGGGAATCTCTATACCCGTCGATCGTCCGTTCACTGACATACATCACGGCGGCAATTTCCGCATACGTCTTTTCGCTGCAGGCCAGCTTGAGAAAAGTCAATTCACGGTCCGAAAGCGGCGCCAGACTAACCGGGTCATGCTTTTCTTCCACCAACAAATGGACGGTCTGCATGATTTTCCTGGATACGACATCATTATAGTAATACCCGAGGCTGAGGACTTCGTCGAATGCCTTCTTCAACTCCGCCGGTTCGGCGTCCTTTAATAAATAACCCTTGGCGCCGCTGCGGATCATCCGGATGATCGCACTTTCCGTATCCATCGTACTAAGCGCCAGAACGCGGATCTGGGGATGGTTCACCATCAGCCATTCTGCGGCGGCATATCCATCCATCTCCGGCATTGTAATATCCATCAGCACAATATCCGGCAGTTCGTCATCCGGCAACTCGTCACCCTCCATTTGT
>DATJMG010000181.1:0-28832 GCA_035508835.1 Puia sp. | reverse complement strand
CCGTAGCCTTTAATTGAAATACATACGTTCCGGCCGTCGTGAGCCCCGACACACCGGTCGAGAGGCTTGAGGACGACGAAATCGTTGCTGACACCGGGCCGCTGACCTCCGTCCAGTCCGTACCGGCAATCGTTGCTCCATTATTCCCCGTAGCCGTTCCCGTCAGGGTCGCCGAACTGGCCGGCAACTGGATGGTTTGATTGCTGCCGGCACTCACCGTTGGCGGCACATCGCCGGATGAATTCTGCACCACCACCGTCATCGTGGCCCCGTTGGTGTCCCATCTGTTGTCCGTCACCGTAAGCCGGTAGACATACGTCCCCGCTACCAACCCCGCGATCCGCGTCCGCGAATAGGTGGAATCCAGCACGGTATTCGCCGAAGGACCGGAAACCTGCCGCCATTTATAGTAGACGACCGTTCCGTTGGGATCATGGGAACCGGTCCCGTCCAGGATCGTCGTGCTCGTCGGTAACGTGATCGTCTGATTCGACCCCGGAACGGATACCGGGGGCACATTCGCAGGAAGCGGATACTCACTGCACGGAGAGCTCGTCGGATTTAACAGACAGTAAGGACACGTGGACAAATACATCGTTGCCGCCGTGACCGCAAACGGATTGACCGCGGTGATAGTCGGCTGATCCCACCCGTCCGGATAGCTGGCATTCAGGTCGGACGTCGCCCCCACCACCTGGTTGCCTAACACCGCCGACTTGTTCCGGCCCCAGGAATACAGTTGTCCCGTGGCGTCCTCCGCATACATATAGAAACAACAGGCCGAACCGGCAAAGAGGTTCGTAAAATTATGTACCAGCGGCATGATCTGCACGGGGTTGTGCTGCAATACCTCGGCAGGGCCCCAGTCCCAGGCATAAGGCGTCGGATAGGTCGCCCAATTGGTCTCGATCCCGTTCCCGATATTGCCCTGCGTATTGTCTCCCCAACCCCATAAGGTGCTGTCCGTCAAAATAACGTGCGTACACACCGAATTACACATGATCTGCGATACCGGGTGCGGCAGCGCAAGATCGCTGGTCAGATCGACCGGGAGCGGCTGGTAAGTATTGCTGGACAGGTACGGCCCCGTCCCGATACCCAGGTACGCCCCATACATCCCCCATCCATACAAGGTGCCGTCCGTAGCAAGGGCATACTCGAACAGTTCCGCCCCGGCAATATCCTTCGCGGGCTTTGGCAGGTTTACCTTCTGAGGAGTAGTATAGTCCGTCGCATTGGTGCCAAGACAGATATTCCGGCCATTCCCGCCCCAGGTATACACATTGCCATTATTGTCGAGCGCCATGCAGATCTCTCCCGCCAGGACCTTTACAATATGCGGATTGCCCGGAATATTCACTTGCACGGGGTAGCAGTTCCTCCCCCCATAATAACCGTTCCCCCGCATCCCGCCGAGCGTATTCCCCCAGATCCAGACAGTTCCGTCATTCTTGCACGCCAGGGCCCCGTAAGATCCCGTTTCACTCCACCAGCTGGAGACCTGGTTCAAATTTGTAAAAGGATTCCCCAGACTGTCCGACATGATCTGTACCGGTGAATACGAGATCGCTCCGCCTACCGTTCCGTCTGCGCGCATCCCGCTGTCATTCACGCCCCAGAACCAGGCGTTACCGTTCATATCAATCGCGATCCCATTGTGCAGGGACGACGAGATCTGCTTGATTTGCGTGCCGGCCGGAAACGCCATCGGAATGGCCGTTCCCACCGCACCGGTATTGGAACCGATGCCCACAGTTGCGACAGCGCCCCCGATGGAATATGCGGTATTGGTTGAAGTCTTGATAAAGAAGACCTGGTATTCCCCCGGGGCGACAAGGTACTGGGGCGTGCTTTGAGAATATGCCTTTGAAGTTAGTATAATGCATACCAGCAACAATGAGCGTAGAGGTACTTTCATGGACGGATTTTTAGGATATTGGAACAAAAAGCTCCTCCCATTAAGATCAAATTCTATACCATATGGGCTTCGGTTACCCCTCGAAAAAAATCGGATTATTACGACCCGGATCTCGGAAAATACGGTCGGCCTTCCTATGGAGCCGACGCCCGCAAAGCCGCGCACGGCGCCGCTTCCGGATGTAACGAACAATACGGCGAGTTGACGCGCTTAGGGCTTTTCACGGCGAATGGATCCACCGCCGTCACCGTCGTGACATCCCACGAATTGGGATATTCGGCCTCTATCTCCGGCGACGCGCTCATGATCCCATTACCAAGGACGCCCGCCTTGTTGCGTCCCCACGAATACAACTGCCCGGTCGACGTCTCGGCATAACAGTAAAATATAGCCGCAGTCGCTCCGAACACCCGGACGAAATTGTGGACGCCCGGCGCCAGATGCACCGGCGACTGCTGTAACAACTGCCCCGGCGACCAATCCCAGGCATAAGGCCTTTTGTAGGTAGAATAATCCAGCTCATGCCCGTTCCCGACACACCCCATCGCATTGTCCCCCCAGCCCCACAACGTACTGTCGGTCAGGATCACATGCGTGCTGACGCTGTTGGTGGCCAGCGCCATGACCCGGTGCGGCAGCCTGAGGTCCGCCGTCAGATCCCGGGGCATCGGGACCGGAACATTGCTTGCCATATAACCGCCCTTTCCGATACCCATATACGAAGAATAGACCCCCCAGCCGTACAGCACCCCCTTTACTGACAGGGCATAATTGAACATCCCGTTCCCCGCGATATCCTTCACGGCCTGCGGCAGAATGACGCGGTGGGGATGACGGTAATCATCCGTACCCGTCCCCAAATATTCCTTTCGGCCATACCCGCCCCAGGTCCATACCGTCCCGTCACCCGCCAGCGCTATCGCCCCCTCCCCTACCACCAGCTTGACGATCTTTACCCCCCTGGGCATCTCCACCTTTACGGGCTTAGTATTGACCTGCCCCTCCTGCCCGTTACCCCTGATGCCGCCACCCGTGTTGCCCCAGACCCACACCGTACCATCCGATTTTACCGCTCCGCTGCCCACCCCCTTGTAGTTGGCCCAGCAGACCACCTGTACCACCCCCGTGAACGGCCTCCCGAAACTGTCCTCCGTGATCCGCTTCGGTAAGGAATAATATCCGCCGATCTCTCCATTTCCCTCCTGTCCGGCATCATCGGCTCCCCAGGCCCACACATTCCCGCGATCGTCCGCTGCCAAACTATGATGCAGCCCCGACGCCACGGACACGATCCGGCTTCCGGCAGGCACCGCCACCGCCATCGGCGTCTCCGGTGTGCCGTCCTCGGCGCCCACCGCCTCCGGTGAAGCGCTTAACCCATATAATTTCCCTGTGCTGCTTTCGATAAAATAACATTCGTACTCCCCCGTTCCCACGATCCATTTGGGTTGCGGCGCCGCCTTCGGCGGCGCCGGTCGCTGCCCCGCCGCCACCCCCCCCCAGATCATCCAGGAGAAAATAACCGCCTTCCATTTATTTCGCATTCCTAAATATACACAAAAGAAAAGAGTGACCACAACGGCCACTCCTTTATCGCTTACAAATCCTGGACTGATCTACTGCTTGACGATCATCTGGCAGCTGCGGGCCTTCCCGATCACTACCTGCAATGCATACACGCCTCTGGCCAGGCCCGCCACACTCATGGTCACCACCTGCCCGCCGCCGCTTACCACCGTCTCTTCCGATACCACCAGCCGGCCTTTCATATCGTAAAGCTGCAGCAGCGCGGGCCCGCTCGTGTTAGGATCGGTGAAGCGCACCGAAAGCGTACTTTCCACCGGATTCGGATAGACCATGAACGCCGCACTCCCCGTATCCACTCCCGCGCTTCGCGCGCTGTTGATCACTCGCACCTGTACCGAGGCCGTATCGCTGAGCCCCGACAAATTGGTCACCGTCAGCGCGAACACATACACCCCGGTACTCAAGCCGCCTACCCATGTCGTCGCCGCCCCGGAGGCCCCTACTGTCGCTTCCGTCGGCCCACTGACCTGCATCCATTGATAAGTTAGCGTTTCGCCGTCGGGATCCGTGGAACCGCTTCCGTTGAGGAGCGCGGAGTCCGCGGGCAGCGCTATCGTCGTATCCCTGCCCGCACTGGCCACCGGTGGCCCGTCCTGCGTCGGAGTCGGCGGTGTGGGCGGGGGCGCATTCACCGTGATCGTCACCGTGGCCACACCTATGGCCCCGGCATTGTCCGTTACCGTGAGCTGGAACACATAGGTCCCCGCCGTCAGACCGGTGAGCGACGCCTGCGCCTCGCTGGCGCCCGACAACACCACACCGCCGTTCCCTGACAGCTGCACCCAGCTGTACGCCGTGATCGTTCCATCCGGATCGTATGACCCGCTGCCATCCAATGTCACGGTGGAAACAGGCAAGGTTACCGTCTGGTCCGGACCCGCAACCGCTACAGGAGGTACGTGCGGCGGCGGGGCCGCTGCCTGCACCGTGATCGTCACCGCAGCGGTTGCGCTTAACCCGTTATCATCTGTTGCCTGAAGCTGGAAAACATATACACCTGCCGTCGTCAATCCCGTCACCCCCGTGGATAACCCGCTCGCCAAAGCGATGGTCGCCATCACCGGCCCGCTGACCTCCGTCCACACCACGCTGCTGATCGTAGCACCTCCATTCCCCGTCGCCGAACCGGTCAGCGTCAAACTGCTGGTCGGCAGCTGGATCGTTTGCGGAGCCCCCGCACTCACCGTCGGCGGCACATTCACCGGCGGCGCCGCCGCCTGAACCGTTACCGTTACAGTAGCCGTGCTGCTTAAGCCGTTATTATCGGCCGCTTTCAATTCGAAGACATACGTGCCCGCCGTCGTTAACCCGGTGACACCCGTCGACAAGCTCGTTGCAGCCGCGATCACCGCCGTCACCGGCCCGCTGACCTCCGTCCACACCGTGCTGCTGATCGTAGCCCCTGCCACCCCGGCAGCCGAACCGGTCAGCGTCAAACTGCTGGTCGGCAGCTGGATCGTTTGCGGAGCCCCCGCACTCACCGTCGGCGGCCCCGGTGACGAAGTGGAATAGGTCGGCATCGACGTATCCCCCTGCCGCAACAACCACTGCCATACATTCATGGGCTGCGGAGTTCCCCAGAGCTGACTGATATTTGGATTCGACGGCATCGTCCAGGTCGTGCTCGGATCATACTCGGTATTCCAGCAACAATGCGCACCGCCACCATAGGTAACCATGAAATAAGACGCGGTGTTGGGCACCGAGTCACACATATTCTGCGCACCCGCAAGCATATCCCGCCAGTCCTGGCTGCCCTCGACCCAGAGCTCCCTGCCTCCGCAGGCAGCCGCCCAGTGGCCCATCTTCCGCGGATACCCGAGACTCGGATAAAGCCCCGTACTGTCGGA
The DNA here is from genome assembly GCA_035508835.1 of Puia sp. Lineage (GTDB taxonomy): Bacteria > Bacteroidota > Bacteroidia > Chitinophagales > Chitinophagaceae > Puia. Next base: position 23,477 of record DATJMG010000181.1, on the reverse strand, counting down.
AGGCTCCACCCCCTCCAAAACCACCAGCGCCCGCACCAAATGCCCATAGGTATCATCTCCCGGCGTGGGCTCGTAACAAACAAACTGGTTGGCATACCATCCGCCCATACTCAAACCCGTTAAATAAAAGCTGTTGCGCTTGATGCGATATCGCGAAAGGATCGCCTGGATCTTCGGATAGACTACCTCCATCGGATAACCCGACGCCGGCGGCTGCAACGAGATAATAAAGGGATGATGCACGCCGTTCCCCAACGGTACGCTTCCATCCCATAGCCCGTTCCGTATGAGGTAATGCGGCCCATTGACAACAATCTTCGAACTGTCGGTCGTCTCCTCCCCGATTCCCGGAAAGAATACAATGCCCGCGGCAGAGTCATTGCCCGTAAGCGCCTTGTCCATCGTGACAACCGCGTTCCAGCCGTCAAAAGTAGTGTCATACGTAACAACCTGCTGCGCAGCAGCCCCCAAAGAAAGAAATGCCCCGCATAAGACAACAAGCACGGATTTTTTACAAGCAGCCTCGTAAAAGTTTTTCATAAAGTTCGGTTTTCATCGGAAGCATGCGCTCCCCGGATTTTGGAATCAGTGTACGGATAGGGGCTAGGGTCCAGTCACACAAAAATTGCTCTTTTTTGCCAAAGCAACCCGATCACTTTTACTCGTTTTTCTGCACAAAACACGGTTAACGGGTTTTACGGAGATTTACTACATTGCTTTTGCACAAATAAAAAAAAGATACTATTTTTCCGCGCTTGACGATAAATACAAACCCGTAGGAATTACGATATGAAGCTTAGAAATCCGAAAAGTCGCTTTGATCTTGACATCAGCCGGTCAGAAAGAGTATTGGAAGTAGGCGGCGGCCACAACCCAAATCCGAGATCGAATGTCGTTGTTGACAAATACACCGATAGCAATTATCACCGCAGCGGGGATATCAAAGTATTAAAAAAACAAACATTCCTCGAGGCCGACGGCGAGAACCTGCCCTTTAAAGACAAAGAGTTCGACTATGTGATCTGCTGCCAGGTACTCGAACATGTCGAAAATCCGGTCAAATTCCTCTCCGAGCAATTCCGCGTGGCTAAACGCGGCTATATCGAAACACCCTCCCTGCTGGGCGAATACCTCTTTCCCAGGGAATCACACAAATGGATCCTGCACGAACACAAAGACGTTCTGTATCTGGTCGATAAAAAAAAGCTCGGCTTCCATTACGGCTACGACCTGGGAGAACTGTTTCAGGAATATCTGCCTACTCACTCGATCGGGTTTAAGATAGTAGAACGAACTCATCCGGGCCTCATCAATGTGCGGATCGAATGGGAGTCGGACTTCAAATATGTGATCGAACCCGAAGACCCGGAGATCCGCAAATACTTTTCCGGCAAATGGCTGAAAAGCTGGGGCGACGATTTCTTTCCGCCCAAAACGCTCTGGCAGGAATTTAAAGACGCATCCGCCGCCATGATGGATATCTCAAAAAGCGTCTTCAGATCAAAACTACTTCGCAAATAACCGGGCCGCATAGCCGTATCCTACCCGGCCATACTCGCGCATATAGTGGAAAACTCCGCCCAATTGGACCCCGATCTGCTTTTTCATCACGAAATACCAGACCACCGCGCCGAGCCAAAATGTAATGACCGAGCCGATCGCCGCCCCATAAAATCCGATCGTGATCAGGCACACATAGTTGATCCCGAGATTCACCACCAGGTATCCCACATTCATCAGGAAGGACAGTCGCGTCTTGCCGATCGAGTTCAGCAGGTTGGCCGCCTGGTTCTGCACCGGCCGTAACACCCCGCTGATCATATACAACTGGAGGATCGGTGCCGCCACCAGGTAAGCCCGGCCCGCGATCAACCGGATCACCAACCCCGGCACAAGACTAATGACGATCGCCACCGGGATCGTAAAACACAACAACAGCGACATCATCCGCTCGAACAGATACCTGACCTTCTCCACTCCCTCCCTCGCCGAAGCCCGCGCCGTCTTGGGGAAAAGCACCTCCGCAGCCGCATACGACGGCGTATCGATGACCTGGTTGATCTTGGTCGCAGCATCGTAGTCCGCCACATATTCATTGCTCTTGAGCAAGACTGCCGTCATCACCTTGTCCAGACTCTGAAACACATTCGACACAACCCCCGACCCGAAAATATACCCGCCAAACCCAAGCAGCCGCTTCGTCCATTGTCCGTCATAATCCCACCGGTGATGCAAATATTTCCTCGTATAAACATATAGAGTGATCGTCCCCGCGAGGACACTCACCGACAAGTACAAAGCGACCTCCGTAAGCCTCATCGGACGCCCGGAAACCTCCTGGCCCAACACCAGCAGAAAAAAAGAAACCTGACGCACCAGATACCCCGCAAACACCCCCTTGAAATCCAAATGCCCCTGCTGCGTCGCTTCCAGATGCGAAAAGAACACCATGGCCGCCAGACCCGGAAAATACCAGCGTAACATCTCCGCCAGTTCCGGACCCGTGTGCAACAACCGCCCCAAAGCCTGACCGGACAACAATAGAAACACAATAAAAAGAATATTGATGCACCCGTTTACCAACAAGGACGAGCTCGCAATCCTTGTCTTCTCTGCCACATCCTCATTCGAGCTCATGAACTTGATATGCGCCCCCTTCAACAACGCGCTCTTCGTATTTTCAAAGACAGTGATCACAGTCAGGAACAGCGCATAGACCCCCATCTCGGCCTTCGACAACCCCCGCCTTACCAGCAGGATATAACTGATCATCCCGAAAAGAGTAACGGAAAATCGTTGCAGGACACTGTAAAATCCGGACCGAAACCAGTAGGAAGAAAAAAATTTATGTTTCAAATCGGTGCTTTAAAGGTTCTTAATTCGAAAGTGCGACAGATTCCAGAATACCCCCCTCCAAAAAGCCCGGAAATGATCGGGCTCCCGCCGCATCAGAAAAACAAGACTGTTCTTTGGAATAGTAAAAAAAGCAAAATACAACGTGAACGCAGCCAACGCAGCCGGCCCGACATTCCTCCGCATGAACAGGATACGGTTGCGACAGTGATAATACGTCTTGATGAGACTCTTCTTCCCTACCGACATCGATTCCTTATGATAGATCAGCGCACGCGGCTGGTAATAGATCTTATAACCCTTCCGCTTGATCTGCTCGCTCCAATCCAGTTCCTCGTAATACAGAAAATAACACTCGGGCATCTCTCCTACCGCTTTCACCACCGCCGCCGGGATCATCATCGCCCCCCCATGCGCAAATGGCGTGCTCCACTCCATATCATATTGCCCCTCGTCCTTTTCCTGATTTCCCACCATCGTACAACTGCCCTTCCATACATTCAAGGCATTATAACCCGCATATTCGATCACCTCCGGATGATAAAAGAAATGAAACTTCGGGCAGGCCATCCCCGCATCCGGGTGACGTATGAATACATCCAGCAACCCCTCGATTAACCCCTCCGTCACCTCCGTATCATTGTTGACGAGAAAAAGATATTCCCCCCTCGCCTCACGGATCCCCAAATTATTTCCCCCCGAAAAACCCAGGTTGACCGGGCTGACGATCACCCGTACTTCCGGATCGATCTCCCGAAGCCTCACTCCCGGATCCTCCTCCGATGCATTGTCGACCACGATCACCTCGAGCGAAGGATATGCCAACCTCCGGATCGACCGGAGCAATTCCACCGTCACCTCCGTGCTGTTATAGTTCACCGTGATGATCGACACCAGGGGGCTGCTACTTTCCATTTTCATTAAATAAGGAATTGCTGATCTCGGTCTTGGTATGTACTGTGTGGATAAATACCTTATGCGACTTTTTCATCTGCAGCAGAGCCCCCGCCATCATAAAGATCGCCTTGGGGAGCTTCAGCAGTGCCGTCAGGAGATCCCGGTTGACCAACACCCGGGGAATAGCGATCATCAGGCTGAACAGATACGCCGCTAACACCACCGTCGAAGCAATGCCCCATCCGGATGAGACAAACCATCCTCCGACAACCAGTAAAGGCAACACAACAAACAGGAAAGCCCTCGGCAACACCAGGTTATTCACGACACCGAAATTGAAGTAACTGATCCGGCCCCTCAACAATTGGCCGATCGCCGGAAAGAACGATTCGCGCAAGTTCACGAACTGCCCCGAGACCCACCGCCGCCGCTGCTGCTGCAAGGCATGCGACGAATCCACCTTTTCATCAAAGACCAGCGCATCCTCCCGGTACCGGATAAAATATCCCTGCCGGACGATCCTGAGCTGCAAAACCTTGTCCTCTACAACCGAATCGATCCCCTGCAGCAGGCCGCGGATGATCGAATGATCGAAAGCCATCCCCGATCCGATCAACGGCGCCGACAACCCTAACGCATTCGGGCCCTTCCGGAATATATGATTGTTGATGGCCTCACTGCACGCATCCAGCAAGGCGTAGGGCGTATCCATATTCTTGGCTACCCTGCGGCCCTGCACGATCCGCTCGCCCGCCAGGAAACTGGCGCCGATCTTCTTCAGGAAATCCCGCGCCAGCACATTGTCCGCATCACTGACCACCACGATGTCATATTCCTTATGCAGCCGGTCCAACGCGCTGTTCAACGACTTGATCTTGGTGCTCCTCTCGAACTCCATGACCAGCACCTCGACCGGCAACTCGCCAAGTTGCTCTAACGTACTTTCCTGAAACGAATCCGCCAGTATATAAACATCATACAGCTCCTTCGGATAATCCAGCTCCAGATGACTGCGGGCCGTAGACACGATGATCCCGTCCTCCTTATAGGCAGGAACAAGGATCGCGATCCGCTCCGTCGCGACAGATCCCGGTGCCGGCGTGGCACGCGCAAGCCGCCGCGAAAAAAACCACCCCGCAACCGACAGACTGAATAAATAAAATACCGTTATGGCAAAGTAAAAAAAAAGGAAATAATAAAGGTACTCCAGGAATGAGGCCATAACTTTAATCAGGGTTATAAGGGGGATTGAAATATTTATTTACAATTCACCCCGGATTTGCGCCTAAAATTAATCAAATTTTCCCATATGCGCGTTTGGCTTTTATGCTTCATAATTAGCTGCTTTATAGTATTTTACAACTATATTGGCTACGTTCTTCCCGTCTGCCTTTTCAATCGCTTTCGCAAACCGCGCACCCCCGCCCTGCCCCAACGTCCCGAAGACTGGCCGACCGTCTCCTTCATCGTGGCCGCCTATAACGAAAAAGATTGCCTGCACGAAAAGATCCTCAACGCCCTCGACCAGGACTATCCCGCCGATAAGCTTGAATTCATCTTTATCACCGACGGCTCGACCGATGATACCCCGCAAATCGCCGCAAGCTTTCCCCGGATCATCGCCCTCCACGAGCCGGAACGAAAAGGCAAATCCGCCGCCATCAACCGCGCCGTCGCCGCCGCCCGTAACCGGATCCTTATCTTTAGCGACGCCAATACCATCCTCAATCGCGAAGCTACCCGCAACATAGCCCGTCATTATGCCGATCCCACAGTCGGCGGCGTCGCCGGCGAAAAAAAAGTCCTTTCCGCAACCCTCCACGCAAAAGACGTCGGCGAGAGCGAAGGCCTCTACTGGAAATATGAATCGTTCCTTAAACGCCAGGACTCTGCCTTTTACTCCGTGGTCGGCGCCGCGGGCGAGCTCTTCTCCCTGCGTACGAACTTATACGAACCGCTCCCGAACGATATCATCCTCGACGACTTCATCCTCTCCCTCCGCGTGGCACAACATGGCTTTCGCGTCCTCTACGAACCTGACGCCTTCGCCACGGAGCTTCCCTCGTTCTCGATCGCCGACGAGCAAAAGCGGAAAGTCCGGATCGCCGCCGGCGGCTTCCAGGCCATGGGCATCCTTGCCCCGCTGCTGGCCTTCTGGCGCCATCCCCGCCTGACCTATCTCTACGTCTCCCACCGGGTCCTGAGATGGGCCCTCAGCCCGCTTTGCCTCGTCCTCGCCTGGCTGTCCAATGCCATCCTCTTTGCCAAAACTCCCAACCTGATCTATGGCCTGCTCCTGGCCGCACAGACTTCCCTCTACGTCCTCGCTGCCCTCGCCGCCCTCTTCCCGGCACTCAAAAAAAAGAGCCGGCTTATCAAGCTCGGCTCCTATTTTGTTTTCATGAATGTTTCTGTGTTCCTAGGCTTCTTGCGCTTTCTCCGCGGAAAACAAGCGGCCACCTGGGAAAAAGCCCGGCGCGTCCAATCCCCGGCTTAACGCTCCGTCGCGATTACATCTTCACAACCTGTGCCACATGCACATTGTTGTTGACCATGACCTTCACGACATAGGTGCCCGGCGCCAGACTACTCATCGGTACGCTGATCGTGGTCGTACCCGTTCCGATCGCCTCCTGCTGCAGGCTGATCCGCGCGCCGCCCACCGACCACAATTCGATATACGCCACACCGGCGCCCGGCGCGGTGATCTGCAGCTGCGCATCCGTCTTGCCTACCGCAGGGTTGTTGAGCACCGCCACCGAAAAGTCACCCGCCCCAATGGCCGCAGAGATGACCTTGCTGTAGATGGACTTCCCATCCTCATCCGTCTCCAGCACCCGGTAATAATGCGTCCCCGAACCCGGATCGGCATCCACAAAGCTATAATTCGTCTGATCCGCATTGTTCGCCAATACCCCCACCTGGGTGAAATTCACCCCATCCGGCGACCGTTCCACCTCATAGCTGCTGGCCTCCTGGTTATTGCCCACCACCCAGTTCAAATCCACATTCCCTCCGTTTGGCCGGGCTGTAAAGGAGATGAAGTTTACCGGCAGCGGCGTACCGGCGCTTGCATCGGTAATGATCGTAAACACACTGCTGTCCGGCAGGCTCACACCCACGAAGTTGGCGACATTGCCTGTAAAGCTCACCGGAGTATAGGTGCCGATCGGACCGGAGAAGAATGTCGGGTCTGCCTTACTCACGATCAACCGGAAGTCCGTCGTAGTGCCGACTGTACCCGATATCGAGGACTGAAGCCCTGTAAAATCGAAGTTGACATTGACCCTGCCCACCGACCCGGTATTTTGGACCCACCAGTTCCTTTTGAACCGCTCCGATCCATAACCCGCGGGCATATCAAAGGCCGATTCCACCAGTTGCTGCCCGTCGTCACCGATGATCAGGAAGCTCTGATCCGCCGTAAGCGCATCATACGGGGTTACCACAATATTGCCAGCCCCGCTGATGCCGGTACCGCTGTTGCCCGTGGTTGAAGGATTGGATTGCTGAACATTCAAACCCGAAGTGTTGTCCACCGCCAGCCCGAAAAGGTCATTATTGTAGCCGGAATTCTTGATGGCATTCCACACCGTATCCCCGGCCGACGACAACAGGCTGGACCCGGCCTGCAGCGGAATGCCGTATTTCATCGATAAATAGGAGAATATCCGGTTTCGCGCACTCGCAACGGGGCTGGTATTATCCACCTCGTTGTTGTAGACGATCAGCTCCGCCAGATTTCCGGTGAACGGCTCATCCGAAGCACTGTCCCTGGACCCCAGCCGGTTGATCACGGTAGAGATATTCCGGTGGGTCAACGCCATCCCGGCCGGATCGGAATTTAATACCACCGGCGACCCGCCGATATTCGTCTGGTCGACCAGCTGGAGGTCACTCGTGTTTTGTGCCAGCAAATTGACCTCACTGATATAGGGGGTTTGTACATTTTCAGTTAGACCCACCCCTTGCGTATAGGGACTGATCTCATCCTGATCCCCATATTGACCGTTGTATATCCACAACCCGCCGCCATTCCCCGAAGCTGCCAACTGTGCCGTATCCCGTTGCGACCATACCCGTTGGCCGGGAGTACCGGAAAAATTGGAGCTCCACACAGCAATGATCGCATAGCCCGGATTCCCCGACGTGATCGGCGCATTGCTGCCATTGGGCCCATCCATCTGTTGGGCACCGTTGAAAAAGACACTGGGTAAAAAATTGATCGAATTCGTCTGTACGATCGGCCGGTGATTGGCCGCCGAAGAAAATGAAAACAAAGAATTGTTAAAATAAGTCCAGCTGTTCAGACTGTCCGTCGAAGACAAAGTCCCCGAAGCATCCGCCCGCAACCATAACGACAAACCGGTACCGACCCCTCCGGGAGACTGCGCCGCAACGGCAATAGCAAAAGACAGCCCGGTGGTTAACAGGTAAATTTTTTTCATACGCATTGATTAAATATAGAAGGATTGACAAATGACCTGTAGGGGCCGATCAAAATGAGAGATCTTACAGGGGATTTTGGACGGGAAGTGTACTCCGTAAAGATAATCTTTTTGCCAAATTGCCAAAAAATAATAACACCTTCACCTAATTGGACAAATACTTGCTTTAATTCACAGAGCATATTATATTTACATCCGTGTAACAATTACTTGGGGAAATCTCGTTCCCTAACATAGTAGAATAATATCTGATATATTACCTATTCAAAGCCATTGCAACTCGTATTCGTAACTAAAAATGACCAATGGATTTCATATATCTGTTCAGGGTGCTGATGAAAAAGAAGTGGATCATTATCGGGGCAGCCCTGACCGCATCATTGATCGCCTTTTTCTTTACCCGGAACCAGCAAAAAAAATATAAATCGATCTCCCAGATCTCCACGGGTTTCACCCAAACCGAAGACATCCGGATGAACCCATTACAGGATAACTTCGGCTATAATGAAGAAGACGTCAAATTCAACAACGTCACCGTCACCGCGGAGTCCCCTACCGTCATCAGCCTGTTGTCCTATGCCCTCATCCTCCATGACCTCCAAAGCCCCTATCCCTTCCGCCAGCCCTCGGACAAAGACCGCCAGTCCCAGCTCTACCAGTCGCTCGATAAGGTGGACGCCATCCGCGTCTTTTCCGAAAAGCTCGAATCGATGAGCCCCCTCAATTCCTACAAACGCGAGGATCGGGAACTCCTCAAGCTTCTTGAAATGTATGGATACGATTACAAAGACATCACCAAGGAACTGGCCGTATACCGCCTGCAGCGCACCGACTATATCCAGATCGAATTCCTCTCCGGGAACCCCGACCTGTCCGCATTCGTCGTCAACACGCTTTATCAGCAATTCCTGCGCTATTACCGCACTGTCCGCAGCAACCGGTCGATCGAATCCATCGACACCCTCCAAAGCATTCTCGACAGAAAGAAACAGGAGCTTGACGCCAAGAACGAACTACTGCGCAATGAAGGTATCCTCAACGTCGGCCAGGAGAACGGCGCCAAATTCCAGATGATCCTGGATCAAAACCAGCTGCTGACCGAGATCCAGACCAAGCAAACCGAGGATAATTACGCACTCCAGCAGGTCACCGCACAACTTGCCGGCATGGGCGTCACCACCACCCCCGTTAAAACTGCCGCAGCCAACGCCGTCAGCAACGATGAGCTGCTCCAGTTGCGCGCAGCGAAAGACAGCATCTATCAACTATACATCAATAGCGGATCGGCCGACGCGAACCTGCGCAGGAAATATGAGAACCTGAAGAACGAATACGATCAGAAGGTAGGCAGTTCACAGTCCAACGCAACAACGATCGATCCGACCGTCGGCAACGGCATCGACGAGAAAACAAAGCTGCTGGAAAAGAAGAATGAGCTGGAAGTCAACCTGCGCGCCGAAAACACCAATATCGGGCAGATCCAGGAACGTATCGCGGCGCTCAATATCAACCTGACCAAGGATGCATCCAAAGCCGCCGCCCTCCAATCCCTGATCAAGGATGCCGACCTTGCTAACAAGGAATATCTCGACGCCAAACAACGCTTCAACGACGCCAACGATATCATGGCTTCTTCCGTTAATAACTTCCGCCAGATCCTCGTAGGTCAGCCGCCCCTGGAACCTGAATCCTCCAAAAGGGTCCTCATCGTCGGGCTGGCAGGCGCCTTCACCCTCGTGATCGCCATTCTCATCATCACCCTGATGACCTATTTCGACTCGTCCCTCAAAACCCCGGTCATCTTCGCAAAAACCGTCAACCTCAGGCTCCTGAGCATGGTTAACTTCACCAACCTTCGCAACAAGACACTCTCCGAGCTTATCATCGAGCCCGCTGAATACGCCCGCCCGCATCGCCGCCCCTCCCGCACCGTCGTCGAAAGCAACGCCACCGCCGACAACAACCGGCAAAACGTCTTCCGGGAATCCATTCGTAAGCTGCGCTACGAGATCGAAACCAGCGGCAAACGAATATTCCTTTTCGCCAGCACCAAAAAAGGCGAAGGCAAAACCACCCTCATCCAGATGCTGGCCTTTAGCCTTAGCCTCAACAAAAAGAAAGTATTGATCATCGATACCAACTTCAGTAACAACGACCTGACCGTCCAGCTTAACGCCGATCCGATCCTCGAACGCATCCATCCCGACCGGACCAATCCCCGTAACCTGCTGGAACAAGTCCGCAGCGCCGCGAAAAACGTTATCGGCGAATCCGTCTACGTCATCGGCGCCCAGGGCGGTGACTACACACCCTCCGAGATCCTCCCGCGGGATAACCTCCTTCAGCAGCTGCATGCCCTGAAAGCGGATTTTGACTATATCTTCCTCGAAGGGCCGCCCTTGAATGACTTTTCCGACAGCAAGGAATTGGCACAATACGTCGAAGGGGTCATTGCGGTTTTCTCTTCCCACCATGTCATCAAGCAGATCGATAAGCAGTCGATAACCTTCTTTTCTGAACTAAACGGTAAATTCTGCGGCGCCATTCTGAATATGGTTGACCTGGAAGACGTCAACGTTATTTAAAACACGTTTTAACCTTATGAACCTGACATCCACGATCGCCCCTCGCACCATCCGCCTGCAAATCCTCCCTGCCCTCGCCTTCACCTTGATGACCGTCCATCCGGTCCGGGCACAACACCTCCCCGGCGCCCGCAGCCGGGCCGATACCCTTCCATTCTCCCGGTACGGCAGCCGCCCCGCAATGACCTCGCTGAACTCCGACTCCCTTATCCAGGAGCGATTGGTACAACTCGCTTTCAGCGGTCCCGCTTACTCCGTATCCGGCCACCAGATCAAATATGCGGAACACAACCTGACACGCGCCAAACGTACCTGGCTGAACCTGCTTAGCGTCTCGGTCGAATACAACGACCAGGATTTTGCCAAGCCTTCCACCAGTAACCCCTATACCTACGTCTACCCAAAATACTTCTTTGGCATCACCATCCCCATCGGCCTGTTCTTCACCATGGGACCCGACATCCAAAAAGAACGGGAGAACGTCGCCATCGCCCGCGACAACCAGGAACTGCTGGCCCGATCCATCCGCGCCGACGTGTTGTCAAAATATGCCTCCTATAAAAACTATGGCAACCTCCTGACCGTCCAGAACAACGTTGTCGATGACGAAGAAGCGCTGCGCAAACAAGTCGAGAAGAAATTCCAGGACGGCTCGATCACCATCGAACAATATAACCTGGCCAACAAGATCTATGGCGAAGACCTGACAAAAAAGCTGAACCTTCAACTCCAGCAGGACCTCATCAAGATCGATATCGAAAAAATGATCGGCGTCAACCTCGAATCCGTCTTAAAAATAAGGTAATGGCCGATGTATCATCCATAACGCCCCGGCTTGTCAACCCCGCCCGCGACTGGTTCGGCCGCGCCTTTAATACATCCGTCCTCCGGAAATCCCGCCTCGCCTGGGTGGACTACCTCCGGGGCATCGCTATCCTGCTCGTCGTCTACCGCCACGTTCTCCTCGGGATCCAGAACAGCGGCATGTCCCTCCCCGCTGCATGGCTAAACGCCAACATCATGTTCTTCAGCTTTCGCATGCCCCTCTTCTTTATCCTGTCGGGGATCTTCATCAGCGGCACCCTCGCGAAAAAAAGCCTCGGTCGCGTCATCTACTCCAAATTCGAGCTTCTCCTGTACCCCTATCTTATCTGGGCCGCCATCCAGATCACGATCCAACTCTTCGCCAGCCAATGGACCAATGCCCAGCGAACTCCCAAAGACTACCTGTATATCCTCTATCAGCCGAAAGAGCTTGACCAGTTCTGGTACCTGCCCGCCCTCTTCAATTCGACACTTGTATACCTCCTTACCAAAACAAAACTAAAACTACGCAGCTGGATGCAGCTTGCCCTCGGCCTCGGCCTTTTCTTCCTTTCCCCGTTTTGCCGGAGGGTGAGCATGATGTCCGACTGGATGGAATTCTACATCTTCTTCGCCATCGGTGATACATTCTCAACCTACTTTTTTCATAGCAGATTTCAGGCCTTTCTGAAGAACCGGTACACGCTGTTCTTACTCCTGCCCTTCTTCATCGCCACCCAATTCTACTACCTGCATCTCTATCTGAACAGCCCCGGCAACGACGTTAACCTTGGCCTTTTCCTCCCGATCGCCCTGTTTGGCTGCCTGACCATGTGCGCACTGGCATACCGCCTTGAAAACTGGGACATCCTGCGCTTCCTCCGCATCCTGGGCTACCATTCCCTGTATATATACGTCATGCACGTCATCGTTGCCGCCTGCGTCCGCATCATCCTGACAAAGATATTCGGCATCCATCAACCAATCGTTCTGCTCTTCATCGGTATCGCATTCGCAGCGACCATCCCCGTCATGATCTATAACCTCTTCATTTTCGAGAAACCACTGTTCTTCCTGTTCACACTCCATCGGTATCCCGCCTCCCGGCGTAAGCCGGTCACCAAAATCGTAACCGCATGAACAGACGTAAAGCCATCGGCCGGATCATCCTCGCAGGCATAGGCGGCACACTCGCCTTCAGCGGCTACAAATGGTACGAAATAACCAGGAGCCCCGACATTCCATGGCTCGAACAACAGAAGGACCTGCTCGCAGCCCTCGCCGACACCATCATCCCCCCCACCGATTCCCCCGGCGCCCGCGCGGCCAACGTCCAGGACTTCATGATCACCCTGCTGAAAGACTGTACCGACCGGCACTCCCTCAACAATTTCATTGACGGCCTCAAAGACCTTGAATCCCACTGCCGGTCTTACTACCACGCCTCCTTCATCCGCTGCACCGAAGCCGACCGGATCAGCACACTCGCCTGGTTCGAAAAAAAAGACCGTCCCCACTCCGGCCTCCTCGGGAAAGCCGAAAACCGCTACCTGGGCAAACCCTTTTTCACGACCCTGAAACAACATACCGTTACCGCCTATTGTACGTCCGAACCGGGCGCCACTCACGGACTGGCCTACGTGCCCGTTCCCGTTAATTACCAGGGCTGCATCCCCTGGAAGCCGGGACAACCGGCATGGGCTACTAAATAATTTATTACCATGGGCGACCAACAATTTGACGCGATTGTAGTAGGTTCCGGGATCAGCGGCGGCTGGGCCGCCAAAGAACTCTGCGAAAAAGGCCTGAAGACCCTCGTTCTCGAAAGAGGCCGGAACGTAGAGCACATTAAGGATTATACCACCGCCTTTATGGCCCCATGGCAATTCCCCCACCACCTCCAGAAATCGCTCGAAGAGACGGCCATCAACCCCGTCCAAAGCGTCGTCTCCGATGAAGGCTGCAAACATTTCTTCGTCAACGACCAGGAACATCCCTATATCCAGGAAACCCCATTTAACTGGATCCGCGGTTACCAGGTCGGCGGCCGCTCTCTCACCTGGGGCAGACAATGCTACCGCCTCAGTGACCTGGACTTCGAAGCCAACGCTAAAGAAGGCATCGCCGTCGACTGGCCCATCCGCTACAAGGACATTGCCCCCTGGTACGACTATGTCGAGAACTTCGTGGGCATCAGCGGCCGGCCGGAAGGCCTTCCCCAGCTTCCCGACAGTCAGTTTCTACCTCCGATGGAAATGAACTGCATTGAAGACTATTTCAGTAACCGGATCCGCACCCGCTATACCGACCGCATCGTTACCATCGCCCGCGTCGCCAACCTGAGCCAGGGCTGGAAGGGCCGCGGCCCCTGCCAATATCGTAACCTCTGTACCCGCGGCTGTCCCTTCAGCGGCTATTTCAGCAGCAACGCCGCTACCCTCCCCGTGGCCACAGCCACCGGCAACCTGACCCTGCTCCCGGATTCCATCGTGACGGAGGTGATCTACGACGAACAGAACAACCGCGCAAAAGGCGTCCGCGTCCTCGATGCCCTTACCCATAAGTCCACCGAATATTACGGCCGCATCCTTTTCCTGAACGCCTCCACCGTGGCTACCGCCGCCCTTCTGCTGAACTCGACCTCCCGCCGCTTCCCTAACGGCCTGGGCAACAGCAGCGGCCAGATCGGCCATAACCTCATGGACCATTTTACCGGCACCGGGGGCCAGGGTGAATCCGACCAGTTCACCGACCGCTATTACTCCGGCAGAAAACCCGCAGGCATCTATGTCCCCCGTTTCCGTAACGTCAACGCCGCCACCGCACGGAAAGATTACGTGCGGGGCTTCGGCCTGCAAGGCCTCGGCGCACGCATGAACTGGCAGGACCTCTCCGCTGCCCTGCCCGGCTTTGGCAACGATTTCAAGCGCTCACTCCTCCAGCCGGGCCCCTGGTACATCTGGATGGGCGGCTGGGCCGAAACGCTGCCCTATTTCGACAATAAGATCAGCCTGGACCCCGACCGGAAAGACAGCTGGGGCCTCCCCCTCATCCGCATCCACTCGGAATACCACGACAACGAAGAATCCATGCGTAAGGATATCCGGGCCTCGGTCGAAGAAATGCTCCATACCGCCGGTCTTGCCAACATTCAAACCTACAGCCACATGGACCCCGCCGGTACCGCCGTCCATGAAATGGGAACGGCCCGCATGGGTAAAGACCCGCGTACCTCCGTTGTCAATGCCTTCAACCAAATGCACGACGTGAAAAATGTCTTTATCACCGACGGAAGCTGCATGACATCCGCCGGCAGCCAAAACCCCTCCCTGACCTATATGGCCCTGACCGCCCGCGCCTGCGACTACGAATTTTCCGAAATGAAAAAACTTAACCTATAAGACCGCCTTCTCCACCCGCCTGCGCGTCGTTAACGACTGGAGCCGCGGCTTGAGCTTTAAAAAGAACGACTCGAAATAATCGAACGACAGCCACGATACCAATACGGTCAACCCGATAGAGAGGATATACAGGAGGATGGTTTGAAGCACGACGTTCGCAGTCGCCCACCGTACGATCGCAAACGCAATCCCGATACACATCATATGATACATGTAAATGCCGTAGGAGATCTTCCCCAGGAAATTCAGCACCGGCGTCTCGAGCCTGAAAATGTTCCGCGGATTTAACGCGCCGTTCACGACCACGATCGAAAAGAGCGCCGTGTATAACCGGTAATCGAACCCCTCCTCCCTTCGCATCACGTAAAAGCTGACCAACGACATCGTTACGATAGCAACCAGCACCAGCCACTGCACCGGCCGCGAAAAGATAAATTCCCTCAGCCTGCTTTCGCGCTTGTAGAACAACGTGCTGGCAAGACAACCCACCGCAATGCAACCCAGATACTTGAGCTGCTCCATGATCTCCCCCACTACCGCCGCCGACAAGTGATGGTCGAGCCGGGTTATCCGGATCGCCCCGGTCACGATCTCGGAAAGGAACGTCAGCACGAAGAAGACGATAACCAGCGTCGACCGCTTCCGGAATATCCGCACTATCGCAGGCTGGATGAGATAAAATTGCTCCTCCACGATAATGCTCCATCGCTGATCCGAATAGGGGATATACAAATGCGTAAAATTCGGGATGATCAGGAGCACATTCAACAGGCTGAGCGCCGTGATATGGCTGTACATACCCGCCGAGAGCCCCGGTATCTTCAACGCCGGGATCCGGTTTAAGACAACCAACCCCAATAATACAACCCAGTAATACAACGGCCATATCCGCAGGATCCGCCGGATATAAAAATCCTTTAACCGTATCGTACGGGTTGCATCGAGCTCGTTGAAAAGCAGCGCCGTGATCAGGAACCCGCTGAGCGAAAAGAAAAGCGTCACGCCGATCTTTCCGAAGATCGGGAACCATTGCACATTCGATACCCCCCATAAGATCTTGATAAAATCCACATGCCCGATCATGACAATGGATGCCCCGATGGCCCTTAACCCATTCAAATTCGGAAAATATACGGATCCCCCTTTTGACATCGCAAGTGACTGTTTTTAAAAATACCGGACCTCGATACCCGGCGGCAATTTTTGCTGATAAGCCCGGAGACTTTGCCGTAAATAAGGCGCTGCCTGCGGCTCGATGGCATAGAATGAAACGACACTGTCACCGCAAATGACATTATTCGGTATCGTCCACGTGGCTACCTTATTCCATCGCACCAGCAACGAATCACTGAACCAGCTGTCAAACACCACCGCCACAGGCGCCTTGTCCCGGCGGCTTACACTGTCCAGGAATACCGGCGTCCAATAATTGTTCTTCCTGCTCCTGGCAATCTCGATATTGGCCAATCCCCATAGATCCAGGTTCTTTTCCTTCTTGAAAAAGGAGATCGCACCGATATCATTGGCGGCTACCACACTATCGTCATAGTACCGGTGAAAGAATTTCCCCATCTGGTACTGCTGTCCATAAATATTCATGCAGGCGACGGGCGCATTGCGGAATGCCGCGGCGGCCCGTATCACCATCGGCAGGAACAGCACAAATAATAAGAACGTCATCACCACCGGCAGCCTCTTTACCACCCCCGGTAGCTCCACTCTGTATTTGTAAAGCAGGATGCCCAGAATGACCACCGATGAAAGCATCAGGTACGCCTCATAGCGGTAAAACCATCCGGTCGACGCCAGGGTCACCTGGAGCAACGTCGCTGCCGTCAATATCAGCAATACATAGCTGTACCTGCCATTCCTCGGAAGCCTCCCGGAAAAAAGCAGAAATGCCAGGGGGAGCAAGATAAGCAGATGCTGTGTAGCCGGGGTGGCGACCCCCGCCGACGACAAGGTGAGCTTTTGCAAGGCCACTTTGAACAGGAACGAAAAGACCCCGCCCAGCGTGAGCTGCGCCCCCTCCGATTTTATCAGTACCGAATTGGGCAGAAAATAACTCCCCTTATAAACACTGTACAGCCCGAAGATAAAAATCGGCAGCGCACACAGAAAACCCAGCAGCACAGCACTCCGAAGCCTCCGTTTAAACAGCAGTAAGACACATACGATCCCAACCAGGAAAGCCCCCTCATATCGGATCGCACAAGCCAGGATGCCGTACACGATCAGCCGGCCCGGTATCCTTAACCGGTCTTTCTCCTGCCTGTCGATGCCTTCGAGCCATTCGGCCGCCGCAAAAAGGAACAGGAATGAAAAGATGCACTGCAACGTATGCTCCATCCCGCTCATCACGACGATAGGCACCGGCGTGCAGATAACCACCGCCAAAAGGATCAACAGCTGGCCGCCGCCTCCGATCCCCTCCCGGACAAGCCGCCGCTGCACAACCGCCAGCAACACACAACCTGCGATGACATTGATGACAAAAGGGATGATCATATGCACGCCGAACAACTTGAACGATGCAGCCAATAGCAGCGTATACAATACGGAAGACGAGGCGGATTCGAACTCATGCCCCGCAATTCCCCAATTACCCTGAAAAGCAAGCGTCTTGGCCACCGCCATATGAATGAACGTGTCATCCAACGGATACATAAAGGTGCCGCCGGTCAGGTGCAACACCCGGTATTCCAACAACGCCAGTATCCCAAGGAACAGCGCCAGTGCCGCGATCAAAGAGCCTCTGCCATTAAGTGATTTCATGCTCAAAATTTTTCAACCTTAAGATCAGCGCAATCATCGGATAATAAACTACAATATCGGTGATCTGCCCAACCGCATCCTGGGCATACTCGGCGACATAGAACGAGAACATACAGCAGGTCGCGGCAGCATATATATTCTTCGCCTTCTCATTCCGGCATTGGAAGTACCCCCGGATGCCCGCTCGCACGACGCAATAATATAGGGTTACGATCAGGAACAACCCGATCCAGCCAACCTCCAGCGCCTTCTTTAAATACCCGCTGTCCGTCGGGAACCCGGCCAGAAAATGACCGGGATTCGTAGCCGCCCCATATGCACCGGTCGTCCCCAGCCCCCCGCCGATCGGATGATAGTAGATATAGGGCTGGATGGATCTCCGGTTGATGTTCCGGACCTTGTAGGATTCATCCTGATTCCCGGTAAACGTCGTCCGGAAGCGGTTAATTGTAGGATTGGAAGAAAATGGCCCGAATAAAAGGACCAGGAATACCACAACAGTCACGGCCGAAAAGATGATCGTGCTCCTTTTGTTGATGGTCAGCAGCATAAAGAAGACAATCCCCCCAAGGACCATCGCATTGGCCGTCCGGGTCCCCGAATAAGCCATCGACATCAGTAGAAAACAAACGGCCGTAAATAAGAGAAACTTCAGCCTTCTGCGCCAGGGGCCCGTAAGCAATACCAGAAAAAAGACGGAACAGCAGGCCATGACGATCGCAAACCCGGCCGGATCGGACATGGTTGAAAATTTCCGGTAGTCTCCTGCAATAAAGATTAACCCGAACCGTACCGGGTCCGCCGCCACCCAATCCTTTTCGAAATCGAATAACCCGTGCCATTGCTGGATACATCCGTAGATAGCCACGATCACCACAAAAATGAAGACAACGATAATAAACCGCCGCATGCTCCGCCAGTTGTCAAAGACCGCATAGGCGGCAAATAACAGCATGATCGTCATAGCCAGGGCCCGTATCGCCGCGTACCAGCCATCGAACGAATGCGCCAGCGGATTGAACAGCTCCAGCATGATATAAAAGAATATCGCCAGGATCGACCTCGCAATGGCGGTCCGCGAAAATTGACTGAAGATCGCCCGGCCGTTACTCCCCTTCTTAATGAATATGCCCAGGAAAGTCCCAATGATCAGCACATTGGAAACAACCCCGACCGGAAATGTATCGTTAAAAAAAAGCCTGGAGGCCCCAAACGAAAAAAAAGAATAGACGATATTGATATACAGCCCCGCCTCCGCATTGAGTATACAAACCAGCACAACGGCAAGCCCTACCAGGCAACTGAAGAGCCCCACACCCACCATCAGATTCTTGGCCAGCGCAATCCCAAGGACCACCGCGAGCCCGAACGTCACCCATATCCACCCCTTCTTTTCCTGTGGACTTTGCAGAAGTTCATTCTTCCTTTTCCCGGCAACTGTAAGCATATACGGCTTTGATCAGAAAAAAAGGATTTTAACGACCATGCCCAGGAGGGTCAACCCGGCCACCGCGGTTACCAATTTCTCATGAAAAGAATACTCTCCGTCGGCCATATCTCGCATATTTTGGTACAATATACAACGATCACCCCTATTTACCTACTGCCTCCCCTATTTACCTGCTATCTCGCAATGAAAACGGGGGCGCCGTCCGGCAACCCCCGCTTCCCTATCTGATTATGACCTTGACGGCCTTGTTCCCTACTGCTTCACAACCTTGAACGTCTTGATAGTCTTCATATCCCCGTAAGTCACCCGCACGAAGTAGACACCATTTGCCGTCATGCCGGCCGGCGTATTGATCTGGAAGAAATTGCTGCCGGTCATCAGGTTGGCGTACTCCTGGTGATAGACGATTTGCCCGCGTCCATCGAAGATGGTTACATTAGCCTTGTCCGGACCCGTGGCAGGTATAGACAACGTGAAGTAGTTGTGAACCGGGTTCGGATAAACATCCAGCGGCATCGCCGCCAAAGCGCTGTCGGGACCGCTCGTCAGCGTCGGTGCAGTCCTTGTGGTTGCCGCGCCCGGCATATAGACCGCACTCCCGGGGAGCGTCGGCGTATTACCCGGAACGTACGGCTTGTGCCCCTGCAGGATCAGCGCATTCAGAATGCCATACTGTGAGTTCGCATCTCCCGTGACAACCGACAGGTTGATATTCCCGTTCTGATCCGGTACTACTCCATACATCGTCAGGAAACAGGTTTCGTTTTGCTGCGCATTCTGAAGACAGGTCTTGCCATTCGCCGTATACAAACCGTTCTGATCTTCATAGAAGCCGCTGCTGCCAAGTACCGACACGTCGTACACCAGGTTCATATCCAGCCCGGTTATCTGCATAGTGCCATTCTGACCCGGGAAGACCACATAAGCATCCTCCAGGACCGCATCCGGAACGATACCCGAATTATTCCCCGTGTTCATCCCGAAGGTGCCTTCACCTGCCCACAACCCTGTCTCGACAAGTCCTGTGTTGGTCATCGCGCCTTTGTCGTCCACGAAGAAATTATTCGGCCATACAAATCCCTGGTACGGCACTTCTGCGAGGTTGTTCCACGGTGCGGTCGTATTGATTATCGAATAGTTCATGTATACCGCATAGGCATATGGCGTAGCCTGTACCGGATTACTGAAGTTCGATGCCGTGCTGCCGTCAACCGCACTGACCACATAGAAGTAATTCCTGTCGGAGGTCACGGTCGCGTCCGTATAGGTTGTCGCGGTGGCCGGCAGTGTGGCGATCTGCGTATAATTGCTGCCGCTGCTGTCCGTGCCGCGCCATACCTGGAGCGCCGTCTGGTTGTAAGACCGCGTCTGCCACTGCAGGCTGACACTGCTCCGCGTCATACCCGTCACGATCAGCCCGGTCGGCGACAACACCTTGGTCGCCGTATCGACATAGCTTTCCACGATCAGGTCATTGATAAAGGCGTAGGATTGACTGCTGTTGGCTTTCGAAACCGCGATGCGGACGTCTCCATTGGCATCGGGCGCGATATGGTTGATCCGGGCCGTTGTCTGGTAATTGTAGGCCGGATTCAACGTGACCGTCTGACCGTTGATCGTGTAATTCGTGATCCCGGCGCCGCCATAATCGATACTGTTGAAGAAGACGAAGTTATACATCAGCGACGAAGAGAGGCCTGAGATCATGATCGTATCGACCTTCGACGTGTTCTCGAACTCACCGCTCCGCATGACCGGATCAGGATAGATACCTGACCCGTTGTGCGGCTGCATGCCGCCGGCATAGCTTCCGGCCATTCCATTCGTGAACGTTATGCCCATGGTCGACGTCACATTCTGATCGTTCACGAGATTCTGCCAGTTATATCCTGCTCCCGGCCAGTACGTGAAGTTGTTCCACGGGAACTGACCCAGCTGGACGCCGTCCGAGAAGTGGATATAGGTCTGCGTCACGCTCGGATCGCTGATATAGATGCCGAACGTCTGTGTCCTGACCGAGTCAGCCTGATCCGTCATCGTAACTGTAATGTTCTGGAAGCTGCCGATCGTACCCGGCTGCGGATTGATATTGATCGTAGCCGTCCCGTCACCATTATCCGCAAAGGAAGCAAAGGCAGGCAGACCCGTAACCGTCAGCGCGACGGGATCGGACGAATTCGCGCTTGTAGTCACGTTCACCGTCGCTGTTTGGTTATAGTTGATATTTACGTTGGCGATCGGGCTGAGTGAGGGAACCTGGTCCGGGGTCGAGACGCTCACCGCGTTGCTGACATTGGACACACCATTGGAATTGATGGCCTGAACCTCGTAATAATAGGTCTGGAAGCCATTCACCGTCGAGTCGAATCCACTGGTCGCATTTGCCGGCAGGTTGGACATTACCTGGGTGAATGGTCCGCCCGGACTGGTCGACCGCAGGATCTGGTACCCGGTGGCGTTATAGGCCGAGTCATACCAGTTCAGCTGTACACCCGTATTGTTATACGCATCCGTGCCGAACGAAGCGGTCAGGTTGGACGGGCTCATCGGAATAGTGCCGTCATTTATGGAAGTGGTCAGCACGATCGAATTCAACTCCCCGATCCAGGTCGTGTAGAGCTGCATGCCCAACGTTACCGACAGATTTCCGCCCGGTGCCGTAAGGTTGTTGAAGGTCACCGTGTTCGTCGTATTGTTCTGTACCGCCAATTGACCTGTCTGTCCCTCACAGGCGAACGTGGTCACGCCATTATTGATGTTGATATTCCAGTTGCTTGCAGAGAACAGGGTCATCGAATACAGCTTGGTGGAATCCAGGCCGCTTGCCGTCAGGGTGACGGACGCCGGCGCACCCCAGATCCCGAAGATATAGAAGTCCTTCAGAACGTCATCCGGGTACACACCCGAGTTGTTGCCGGTCGTCGGGCCGACATTGCCCACGTTCCATACGGAACTGGAAAAGCTCAGGCTGACAGGCGTGACATTGCCGTTCTGATCGGTCAGGTTGGTAATGGTCGGACCCGTCATGTGATTCCACGGGGCCGGGGCCGGATCGGTAGAAGTCATCTGTACATAGATGCTCTGGGTCGGGCTGACAAAATTGACCACGATATGGAACGTATCGGTTACGACCCCGCCATTGCCGTCATTGACCGTCACCACCGGCGCATAATTGCCGAACTGGCCATAGGACGGATGCAGCTTGACCGTATCCACTCCATTGGGACCAGGCGCAATTGTCGTTCCGCCGGGCAGCCCGGTAAAGCTGAACGTCAGCACATCACTCGCGATCGAATCGGTCGCCGAAACGACGATCGTCGAATAGCCGTTCGCATTCAGCGTATCACTTGCCACCTGGGCGATCACAGGCGGAGAGTCGTTGTTTACGATCACGGTTACCGTGTCGGAGACGATCGCGCCATGGCCATCACTGACCGACACAATGACACCCGGATAGGTGCCCTGGTTGCCTTGGCCGGGACTGAACGTCAGCGTAGCCTGGCCGTTGCTGACATTCGTCAGCGTCGCAAAAGAGGACGGCAGGTTAGCCGCGGTGATCGTCATGGCAAAGCCTTCCGGATCCGTAGCGCTGATCGCAACAGTCTTGGTCGTCCCGTAGCGGACAAAGATGGTACCCGGTATCGGGGAGACCACCGGCGGAGCATCCAGCGTGGTGGTGCCGAAAGCGGCCGTAGAGGCGGACGTACCGCCCGGACCCGTTGCCGTTAGTTTATAATAATAGAGCTGAGTCCCGAACAAAGAGCTGTCCGTGTATTGGGTCGTTCCACCGGCCAGCTGCGCCAGGACGTTGAAATGCGCGGAATCTCCGATGGACCGGGATAGCGTATAACCCGTCAGCGCCGAAGAAGTGTCCGTCCAGCTGAGAGATATCTTCGAAGAAGACAAGGCTGTCGCCGCCGTGCTGTATGGCTCAACCGGCGCCGGAGGTAACGGCGGGGTCGTGGTCGTCCAGCCCGTATAATAGAAGGCTGAATCCGGAATGGCCGACTGGGCAATCCCCGCTGCCGTATTGGACCAGGCGATACTGAGCTTGGGACTGCTTGAAGCCGTCTGCTCGTAGCTGACATAGAAGGGATAAGTACCCGCCGTCAGCGAGATCGTATGCGATCGCTGGGTCGAGTTCTGCTGGAAGTTGTTGTTGACCACGTCATGAGACCAGCTATACCCGTTGATGAATAGCTCGCTCGCGTCGGAAGATGTTGTATAGAAGGTCCAGGTACCCGACTTCGGAACAGTGATCCGG
>DATJMG010000180.1:0-13519 GCA_035508835.1 Puia sp. | reverse complement strand
CCCGGCGCCCAAAATTAATTTTCCACATTATACTAAAGACTGTGCGTTGTCGTTCCACATGAGTGTTCCACGGGGAACGTTTTTCGCAGCAAACGCAGCCGCCTTCTGAATTTGATCGATTATCCCCAATATGTGAATAATTCCGAAGGATATCCACATAAAAAAACCGGCCCTGAAATAATTAAATTCATGCCGGCCAAATTCAGTGTAGACGCCCCTTTTAACAATACTCCTCAAACGCCGCGATCAAATTATGCGCAATCAACTGCGCCGGCCTGCCTTCGATCTGGTGCCGCTCGATCATATGCACCAGCTTCCCATCCTTGAACAACGCAATCGACGGCGAAGACGGCGGATACGGCAGCAAATGCTGACGGATCGTTCCAACCGCCTCCATGTCAAACCCCGCAAAACTCGTCGTCAAATAATCCGGCTTCTTTTTCCCATTGGCCACCGCCATCAACACCCCCGGCCGCGCCGAACCCGCCGAACAGCCGCAAACCGAATTTACCATCACCAGCGTCGTACCCGGCCTGGATAATTGATCATTCACTTCCGCGGAGGTCAGCAATTCCTGGAAACCATTGTCGGTCAGCTCCTCCTTCATGGGTAATACTATCTGCTCTGGATACATTTTTATAATTTTTTTGATTAGAACAACACAAAGGTAGCACAAAAGTTCTCTTTTTCGCTCCTCCACCCCAAACAGCAACATCAAATGAAATATTGTCACCAGGTATTGCCGCTATCTGCTGTTCTGTCATCAGGGCACACTACGAACCCCGCCACTTCGGCCTGATCCCCGCCGGTTTTGCCCACTGGTACATCGTTTGCCCCCTGTCCGGCGTAGAACAAAATTACCTAACACAAATAATCAATCGTATGACACTCGTAAAAGTAAACAACAACGGGCATCGGGCCCTCTCCCAGTTCGTCGATGAGTTCTTCCAGGGTTTCCCCGCAAAAGATGAAAGCTATGGCTTTCCTCCCGTGAATATCCACGAAACCGCGGAAGCCTATCACCTGGAACTTAGCGCCCCCGGCCGTAGCAAAGAAGACTTCAAACTGTCTCTCGACAACGGTCAGCTGACGATCAGTTTTGAAAAGAAGGAAGAGACCCGTACCGAAGAATACAAGACGATCCGCAAGGAATTTTCGTTCCGTAGCTTCAAACGCAGCTTCAACCTCGACGACCGGATCGATACCAACGGGATCCAGGCCAAATATGAAAATGGCGTTCTGAAACTGTTGTTACCTAAGAAAGAACAGGTTAAGGAAAGCGCAAAGCAGATCAGCATCCAATAAATTACCCGTAAATTGCCCGGGCTTTTAAATTTCCCGGGCTCTGCCCCCTCCCGGAGGCCGGTCTCATCTAGTTGGTGAGCCGGCCTCTTTTTTTGATTTTATTATGAATGAAAGTTTTAATTTCGTGGTCCAAACGCATGTAATCCAATCAGATCATGATGAAACCTTCGTTAAGGAGATGTATATTGTTTCTTATAATCGTCTTTTCTTTAAAACCGGGGCTCGCACAAATTCCTACCTTTCATGCGCCAATGCAGCTGCAGGACACCACCGTAAAACCTGAAGACACCCTGCGCATCCGCAACCTCAATCCCTATTTCTCGCTCCACGTCGATTCCACCCTGAGCTATCAACTGGAGATCAACCGCGATCCGAGCCGCTATTTCTTCTTTATGAAGGACGCCCCCGTCGGCATGAAGGTCAGGGAGAACGGGATCATCACCTTCAGGGCTGACAAATCCTACTTCCTTTCCGGCAGACTGAAATACGACCTTCCCTACAAGGTCAAGATCGGCGTCCAGAACCTCGATAACCCCAAAGACCGCCTCGATACTTCCTTCACTATTCAATTTTTTACCACCGACGTCATCCCCTCCCGCGTCAAACCGACCGTCAGCAGCCTGCTCACCATAGACGAAGGAGACACCATCAACTTTCGCGTCCAGTGCGAGGCCGGCACCTATCCCATCGAATCCATTAACTTCTTTTCGAATGTGCCGATCCGTGGCAATACCAACGTCACCAAATGCGATGACCTCTTCACCTGGTCCCCGCAATATGATTTTGTAAAGGAAAACGATTCCGGGAAAACCAGGCTCCTGATCCTCTATTTTGTAGGCACCGATAAAATGCTGCAGCGCGATACCGCCATTGTGAAGATCTATGTCAGGGATGCGCTCAACTACCCCTATGCAAAGGCGGATTATGAAACGACCGTGAAAAATATCCGCATCTACATGCTGCGGCTGAAATATGCCTTTTTTCAGCTGGACAAGAAAGTCAAAAAGACCAAGAATACCCGCCAGGACTTCGATATCACTGCCGCCGCTACCGGCCTCGGGGGAACCATCGCCACCGCCTCGAACAACATGACGACCGGTGAGATCCTGCCAAGCGTAGGCGTCGCCATGGTACCCGTCAAAGAGACCGCCGCCCCGCCGCTCACAGCCGAACAGAACCAGGCCACCCTTGTCCGGGCAGCCGTCAAACGCCTCGATTATATGATGCATGA
Organism: Puia sp.; assembly: GCA_035508835.1. Classification (GTDB taxonomy): domain Bacteria; phylum Bacteroidota; class Bacteroidia; order Chitinophagales; family Chitinophagaceae; genus Puia. The sequence continues at coordinate 10,983 of DATJMG010000180.1, read as the reverse complement.
TAACGTGCTGGTCGGCGAGAAAGACCCCGACATCACCAAAAAGACCGCTACCTTAAAGGCAGAATTGAAGCAGACCCAGGTCCAGTTGATCGATGTCCCGCTGGAAGAGACGGTCAACATGACCGAAGAACAGCTGAACGCCTATTTCGACAACCCGAAGGTCAATAAGAAATACCGGATGAAACATTAGAACGCCCCCGCACACCCGCCGCGCGAAACCCCCGGCTGCCTACAGATAACCGAGGATCTTTAGCATACTCTGCGCCGTCTGCTCCTTGGCATAGACCCAATCCGTGAGCTTCCCATTCTTATCATGACCCACGATCACGTGCTTCGGCGAAGGGATCAGACAATGCTTGATACCCCCATATCCGCTGATCTGATCCTGGTAAGCCCCCGTATGAAAGAAACCCACATATAACGGCTCTCCATTGACGATCTTGGGCAGGAACACCTCATTGATATGCTCCTCCGAATCATAATAGTCATGACTGTCGCACGTAATGCCGCCAAGCACCACCCGCTGATATTCCACATCCCATTTGTTGATCGGCAGCATCAGGAACCGCTCCCCGATCCCCCAGGTATCCGGCAGCGTGGTGATGAACGATGAATCGATCATATACCAGATCTCACGGTCGTTCTGCATCTTCTGGCCGATGACGCTGTAAATATGTGCCATGCTCTCGCCAACCGTATAGCTTCCGAACTCCGTGAAGATATTCGGCATCGGCACGTTGTTGCGCTTGCACGCTTTTTTTATATTGGTCACGATCTCATTGATCATGAACTGATAGTTATACTCGAACCCGAGCGAGTGCTTGATCGGGAACCCGCCGCCGATATTGATCGAATCCAGTTCCGGACAGATCTTGCGCAGCTGACAGTACAGGTTGATCACCTTATTGAGCTCGCTCCAATAATAGATATCGTCCTTGATCCCTTTGTTGAGAAAGATATGCAGCATCTTCAGCTGGAACCGGTCCTCGTTCCCTTCGATCTTGTCGACATAGAACTCGAGGACCTCCCGCGCCCGGAACCCCAGCCGGGAAGTATAGAACGGGAATGTCGGCTCTTCCTCCGCCGCCACCCGTATCCCCAGCTTGAACGGCACCTTCACGGACCGCTTGTATTGCTGGAGCTCATCCTTGTTATCGAGGATCGGGATCACGTTCCTGAACCCGCCATTCAGCAGCGAAGCGATCCGGCTTGTATAACTCTTCTGCTTGAACCCATTGCAGATGATATACGTGTCCTTGGTGATCTTTTTGCGCTGATAGAGCTTTTTGATGATCTCGATATCATACGCATACGAAGTCTCGAGGTGAATATCGTGCTTTAACGCCTCCTCGACGATAAAAGAAAAATGAGAGCTCTTGGTACAGTAACAATAAAAATATTTGCCTTCATACCGATGTTTTTTCATGGCGGCGGCAAACATCTTCTTTGCCTTGTTGATCTGCATTCCGATCTTCGGCAAATACGTCAGCTTCATCGGCGTCCCGTACTTGTCGATCAGCGCTTTCAGATCGACCCCGTTAAATTGAAGATAACTGTCATTGACCTCAAAACCTTCCTGCGGGAAGTTGAAGGTTTGTTTCACCAGATCGGTGTAGGTGTTGTTCTGCTGATCCAGCTTCTTTGAATTTAGTGGTTAATTGAATGGCGCTCTAACCAAGATCTTGCCGATCTATTTTACCGACGCCACCAGCTTTTTGAACGTCTCCGGTTCATTCATCGCCAGATCGGCCAGCACTTTCCGGTCAAGACCGATCCCCTTCTGGCTCAACTTATGGATAAAGGCGGAATACGTCAGCCCCTCCGCCCGAACGGCGGCATTGATCCGGGCGATCCACAAGGTCCGGTACTCCCTTTTCTTCAATTTCCGGCCTACATAACGATACTGAAGACCCTTCTCCAGGACGTTCTTGGCGACAGTATATACATTTTTACGTTTGCCGTAGAATCCTTTTGCCGCTTTCAGGATGCGCTTCCGGCGGGCCCGCGAAGCAACGGCGTTAACAGAACGTGGCATATCTTACTAATTTGAGCATGTTTTAAAATGATGGTTGATCTTTGCGCGTGGTCAAATGCCCCGCGCCGGCGGCCTACTTCAGTCTCAGCAGACGTTTCACAAAATCCATATTGGCGTGCTGCACCTCGCCTTTCATCCGCATGGTACGCTTGCGCTTCTTGGACTTCTTAGTAAGGATGTGACGTTTGAACGCTTTTTGGAAGGTGATCTTGCCGGTACCGGTCACTTTGAACCGCTTCTTGGCACTCGAATTCGTTCTAACCTTGGGCATCTTGAATGCGTTTTACTTGATTTCCCTACTGGCGGATCACACCGGCGACCGCTTATGGAGCCATTTGGGGCTGCAAAACTATAAAAAAAACCGCATTTTCAGCGGTTCTTTCCCTTTTTTTATTACGAAGCCTTGTCTTTTGCAGCCTTTTTCTGCGGTTTGGGCGCCCAAATGGCCAGCATTCGCTTGCCCTCCATCTTGGGCATGCCCTCCAGCACGCCGGAGTCATTCAGCCGCTCCGCAAATTTCAGCAGCAGCAGCTCACCCCGCTCCTTGAACTGGATCGCCCGGCCCTTGAACTGGACATACGCCTTTACCTTATTCCCCTCCTTCAGGAACTTCTCGGCATGCTTGGCCTTGAAGTCGAAATCGTGATCGTCCGTATTCGGCGTGAACCGGATCTCCTTCACCTCGGAAGCCTTGCTCTTGGCCTTCATCTCCTTTTCCTTCCGCTTCTTCTCGTAAAGAAATTTATTGTAATCGATGATCTTGCAAACCGGGGGATCGGCGTTGGGCGAAATTTCAACAAGGTCGAGGGCCTGCTCCTGCGCCATTTTCAGGGCTTCCTGGGTCGGATAAACGCCCACTTCGACGTTATCGCCCACCAGCCGCACCTGCGGAACCCTGATCATATGATTGGTACGGTGCTCCTGCTGTTGTTCTTTTCTAAATCTTGGATTAAAATTCCCTCTCGGGGGTCTTGGAGGTCTCGGTGGAAATGCCATTTACAGTTTTTAAATCCGGCTTCCTTCCCTTGCGGAAGCCGCAAATTTTTTTATTTTCCTTTATTCACGCCCTTAGGGATTAGGGACGCGTTCTTTGATCTCCTGTTGTACTTCGGCGATGAACTCTTCGATACCCCTCACCCCCAGATCACCCTTGCCCTGCCGCCGGACAGCAACTTTCCGGTCACTCACCTCCTTCTCGCCGACTACCAGCATATACGGAACCTTCGCCAGCTCCGTATCCCGGATCTTCTTTCCTATCTTCTCGCTGCGGTCATCCACCTCTACACGAATATCCGCATTTTTCAGCATACCGGAAAGACTTTGTGCATATTCCAGCGACTTATCCGTGATCGGCAGGATCTTTACCTGCAGCGGAGCAAGCCAGACCGGAAATTTGCCCGCATAATGCTCGAGCAGGAAGCCGATAAAGCGCTCATGAGTGCCCAGCGGCGCCCGGTGAATGATCAGCGGAGTCTCCATATGGTTGTCCTTGTTCGTATACTCCAGCCGGAACCGCTTGCCCTGGGCAAAGTCCACCTGGTTGGTAGCCAAAGTGAACTCCCGGCCGATGGCACTCCAAATCTGGACGTCGATCTTGGGGCCATAAAAGGCCGCCTCATCCGGGACTTCAATGTATGGCGTATTGGTTCGGATCAGCACATCCCGTACCAGGGCTTCCGTCTCCTTCCATAGTTCCGGCTCATCGATATATTTTTTGCCCAGCTTCGAAGGCTCATGAACACTGAAACGCATGACGTATTTGTCGATCCCGAAGATCTTGAAATACTTGAGGTACATCTCGTTCACACCCCTGAACTCCTCATAGAACTGATCTTTACTGCAATAAATATGCGCATCGTTCATGTGGAGACACCGCACCCGCATCAGGCCGAACAATTCCCCGCTTTGCTCATACCGATAGCAGGTCCCATATTCAGCCAGCCGGTACGGCAAGTCCTTATACGACTTCTGCTCGGCCGCAAAGATCTTATGGTGATGCGGGCAGTTCATCGCCTTGAGGTAGTATTTCTCCCCCTCCAGTTCCATCGGCGGGAACATACTGTCCTGGTAATAAGGCAGATGGCCGCTGGTAATGTACAGGCTTTCTTTAGCGATATTGGGGGTGACGACCCGCTTGTAACCCGCCTTTTCCTCCGTATCCTTGGCCAGCCGCTCGAGCTGTTCGATCACGACCGCCCCATTGGGCATCCAAAGCGGAAGTCCCGGCCCAACCTGCTCGTCGAACGTAAAAATGCCGAGCTCTTTCCCCAATTTCCGGTGATCCCGCTTCTTTGCTTCCTCCACCATCTGCAAATATTCGTCCAGTTCTTTCTGCGACGGAAAAGTCACGCCATATACCCGGGTGAGCTGCTTGTTCCGCTCATCCCCCTTCCAGTAAGCCCCGGCAATATTGGTTAGCTTGACCGCCTTGATGAATCCCGTGTTGGGGATATGCGGCCCCCGGCAGAGATCGGTAAAATTCCCCTGGGTATAAAAGGTGATCTGGCCGTCCTGCAGGTTTTCCAGCAGATCGAGCTTGTATTCATCTCCTTTTTCGGTGAAATACCGGACCGCTTCAGCCTTGCTGATCTCCAGGCGGCGATAGGTCGCGTTTTGTTTGGTCAACTCGCCCATCTTCACTTCGAGCTTGCGCAGATCGTCCTCCGTGACCTGCCGCCCGCCAAGGTCCATATCATAATAGAACCCGCCCGTATCGATGGCCGGCCCGACCCAGAACTTGGCGCCGGGGAACAATGATTCCACCGCCTCCGCCATCAAATGAGCAGACGAATGCCAGAAAGTCGATTTGCCTTCCGGATCCGACCAGGTCAGCAATTTCAGGGTAGCATCGGTAGTGATCGGACGGGTGGCGTCCCATACCTGCCCATTGACATTCGCGGCCAATACCTTTTTCGCCAATCCCTCACTGATAGACCGGGCGATTTCCAACGCAGTGACCCCGCTTTGATATTCCCTGACGGCACCATCCGGAAAAGTGATCTTGATCATAAGGGTGCAAAATTAACAAACTCTTGCCAGAAAGTGACTGCCGCGTTTTGTTTGGCTAACACAGTTCCACCCCGTTTTGGACAAATGGTAAACCCAACGATAATTTATTTGTTAATTTGCCCCAGGGAAACCGTCAAATATGCGAAGATCTTTCTTACTCCTTCTTGCCGCTGTGCCACTGCTGGTCCATGCCCAGAACCTTACTGGGATCTGGCAGGGACACTTCGCATCCACGGAGGGAGACCACTCTTTCCTCTTCGATGACCGGTATAAATTCGAAGTACAGATCGCCCAGCACGACAAGAAATTCGACGCCGTCACCTACTCCTACCTCTCTTCCATCTTTTACGGCAAAGCAGCTGCAGCCGGTACCGTCAACCCCAAGACCGGCAAGGTCCTCCTCCAGGAAGGCAAGCTGCTCGAAGTGCGCCAGGCACTCGGCGATGTCGTTTGCATCATGACCTGTTTCATGCAATATTCCAAGACCGGCGACGAAGAATTCCTGGAAGGCAAATACGTCAGCATGAACGTGAAGGATTCAACGAACTGCGGTCATGGCACCGTGTTCCTCCGGAAAGTGGCTACCTCCGACTTTTACGAAGAGCCGTTCCTCGTCGAGCGGGAGAAAGAGCTGAAGAAGGAAGAACTGGCCAGGGGAAAACCGGCTGTCAAAGCACCGCCCCTCAAGACCCCCGCCCCGGTCAAAAAACCTTCGCCGGCAACTGCCGCCAACTCGCATAAACCGGCTTCCAAACCGCACACCGCAACCCATCACCCCGACAGCAATGCCGTCGCAAGAGCCCATCGGCCGGCGAACCATCCAGCCCATCACCCTGCCGCCACAACCCCGCCGCCGCCACCCCTGGCCCGTGCGATCATACCCGGACGATCGGCTATGAAGCCCGCCGCCGACAGCAGCATGGCTCCAAGCCACAAGTTCGCCACGATCACCCCGCGGATCCTGCTGGACCGCTCCAACACGCTGGTCCGCTCCCTGACCATCAACACACATGAAGTGGTGCTCAATATCTATGATGACGGGGTCATCGACGGCGATACCGTTTCCGTCTACCTGGACAACAGAATGGTCATCAACCACGCCATGCTGACCGACCGGCCGCTCGTACTGACCCTGCACCTCGACGAAGACAATGACTACCACGAACTGGTCATGGTCGCCGATAATGAAGGCACCATCCCCCCGAATACCTCGCTGATGATCGTGAAGGCCGGAGATAAGGAGTATAAGGTGAATATCACGTCGAGCCTGCAGAAGAACGCCACCGTAACTTTCAAATACGTAAAACCCGATTGACATGCGCAGCCTGCTCCTCGCAACCCTGCTTGCACTTTCCGGTATTGCCCGCGGCGAAGACCTCAACGGCATCTGGAAAGGCACGTTGACCCAGGGACCCGGCGGCTGCTATCCGCAGTATTTCCTCGAGCTGCAGATCAATTTCAACGGCGACCGCCTCACCGGTAAAGCCTACGACTATTACGATAAAGCCCACTACGTCAAAATGAGCTTCACAGGCCGGTACAACCCCACGACCCATCGCCTCGTCCTCATCGAGAACCGGGTGCTGGAAGCCGAGATCCCCGGCGAATGCGAGGCATGTATCAAGACTTACGATCTCAATTACTCGAAGACCGGCAACGAAGAAGAGCTGACCGGGGACTGGAAAGGGGTATATTCCGCCAAAAGACTCGTGTGCCCTCCCGGCCAGATCCGCCTGAAACGGGCCACCCAATCCGATTTCCCGGTCGATATCGAACAATCCGATACCCTGATCGCTTTGCAAAGAACTTTACACCTCCGGCCACGGGCGGATTCGCTGATAAACACCATTACCCTACATAGCCCGGACGTGAAGATCGATCTGTATGACGACGCGGAGATCGACCACGACACCGTGACGGTGCTGATCAACAATAAACTGTTGCTTTATCGTCAAATGCTCACCGACCGGCCGCTGACCATCCATTTCAATGCCTTTCCGAATACCGTTTACGAACTGGTGATGTACGCCGACAACCTCGGAGATATCCCGCCCAATACCGCCTTGCTGATGGTGACCTCCGGCCAGGAAAAATATAAGGCCTTCATGTCCTCCAGCGAACAGACCACGGCGACGATCCGCTTTGTCTACAAACCGTGACCGCCACGCGCGGCGTCGGCTCCCGCCCAGACCCCCACGCGCGCCGCGGGCATCCGCGCAAACCCCCGCCCGCGCGGCGCGACCGCTATTTTTTCGCGAAATCAAGCGAATCGGTCACCTCGCCGCAACCAACCATTTTCGCCCCATAAGTGGGATGCTTCCGCCCCAGATAGGGATTGACGATCTGCGGCGTATAGCTTAGCCAGAAACCCTCCGCCGAATCCCCGAAAGCCATAGGGCACCGGATATGATAAATGGTCTCCCCGTCATATTTGACCGTTCGGATCAGGTCATACAACTCCCCCGTTAACATATTGAAGGACCGGCGACGACCATCGATCCCCGTCTCGCCGATAAGCCCCTTCGCCTCGGCATCGATGCTGGCAGCCAGACTTTCGGCAGTCAGGACGATCGCACTGTCCGCTTTCAGCGTCTTTACCGGCAGACTGTCCGCTTTGGCAGACACCAACTCGGCCGCCTGATCGGCTTTTACCGTGTCCCAGTCGACCAATGCATCCTTCAACGCAAAATAGCTTTGCATGAGAGCATCGAACGACCTATCGAATGCGCTGGAGTTCTTACTGATCCGAAGCGCCTGGTCCGGCGGCGGCGGCTGGCTCGTTTTCTTATCCGATAAAAGCCGGTAGACCAGCAACCCCGCAATAATGACAATAATGATCAGTAAGACATATTTCCGCATGAAAGAAAGTTTTGCCGAAGGTACTGCACTGGGCTAAATTTGCATACCATTTTATAAAAATTCATGTTAGCAGGACTTCAGAACGTTACCTTCGAATTCGGCGCCAGAGTGATCGTCAGGGACGCAACCTGGCATATCCAGCCCAATGAGCGCATCGGCCTGATCGGTTACAACGGCACCGGAAAATCCACCTTGTTGAAATTATTCGTCGGCGAATACCTGCCCTCCGCCGGTACTGTCGAAAGAAGCCGGAATACCACCATCGGCTATCTTCACCAGGACCTCCTGAGCTTCGACACCAACGGTTCGATCCTCGACGTGGCCATGACCGCATTCGAACGCGTCCAACAGCTGGAGAAAGAGATCGAGCTATTGGGTAAACAGTTGGAGAAAGACCACGAGAATGAAGCGCTCCTGCATCAGTACACCGACGCCCTGCATGAAATGGATACCCTTGACGGCTATACGATCCGGAACCGTACCGAAGAGATCCTCCAGGGCCTTGGGTTTGCAAACACCGACCTGGCCCGCCCTTTCCGGGAGTTCAGCGGCGGCTGGCGGATGCGGGTGCTGCTGGCGCGGATGATCCTGCAGAAACCAGACCTGCTCCTGCTGGACGAACCGACGAACCACATGGACCTGCCCTCCATCGAGTGGCTGGAGAAGTACCTGCAGCATTATCAGGGTTCGGTCATCATCGTCAGCCATGATAAATACTTCCTCAACCGCATGGTGACGAAGATCGTAGAGCTCTACCAAAAAGAACTGCACATCTACAACGGCAACTATAATTTCTATGAGACCGAAAAGGTCCAGCGCGTCGAACTTCAACAACGCGCCTTTGAAAACCAGCAGGAATATATCCGTCAGCAAGAGCGTTTTATCGAACGGTTCCGCGCCAAAGCCACCAAAGCGGCCGCCGCCCAGTCGGCCATGAAACGCCTGGAAAAGATCGAACGCATCGAAGACGTCGAGATTGAACGCCCCAATATCCGGATCAACTTCCGGATCGACAAGACACCGGGCCGCGTGCTTGCGACCCTGAAAAACGCCACCAAAAAATTCGGGCCGCTCACCATCGTGGAAGACGCTTCCGCGGAGATCGACCGCGGTGACAAGATCGCCCTGATAGGCGCCAACGGGAAAGGCAAGTCGACGCTGTTAAGGATGATCGCCGGCACCGAACCCTTTACCGGCGAACGCGTCTGGGGCCATAATGTCGAAGAAAGTTTTTATGCCCAGCACCAACTGGAGGCGCTGGATGTCAATAACACGCTTCTGGAAGAAATGCAGCTTTGCGGTTCTCAAAAGACCGACCTCGAGCTGCGCGCGCTGCTTGGCTGCTTCCTGTTCAGCGGTGACGACGTGGAAAAGAAGATCAAAGTGCTGAGCGGCGGTGAAAAAGCGCGCGTAGCACTCGCCAAAACGATCGTCAGCAAAGCCAATTTTCTCCTGCTCGATGAACCGACCAACCACCTCGATATGCATTCATGTGACCTGCTGATCGAAGCCCTCAACAGGTACGAAGGCAGCTACCTGCTGGTCAGCCATGACCGTTATTTTATCTCCAGGACAGCCAATAAGATCTGGGAGATCGACGACCGCCGGATCCGGGAATTCAAGGGAACCTATGAAGAATGGGTGGAATGGAAGGAACGAAACCTCGCCGCAAAGGCAGAAGCCGCCAAAGCCGCGCAAACCGCGCAAACCGCGCAAACCATCCAAGCCACGCCTGCCGGACCGTTGAGGCCGGCCGCATCGCTGGCATCGCTGAAGCCCGTCGCTCCGCCGCCACCCCCAAAACCCGCCGCTCCGCCGCCGCCCGCCAAACCCGCCGCCCCCATCAATAAGGAAGCCAAAAAGGAGCTCCAGCGTCAGCAACGCCTTTTCCAGGAACTGGAAACGAAGATCGCCGCCCTCAACCAACAAAAATCCCGGCTGGAGGCATCGCTTGCCGAGCCGGCTACGTATTCTGATAAAAATAAATTCGTCACGGCGGAAGCGGATTACAAGAAGATCAGCGACGAACTAACCAAAGCCAACCGCCAATATGAGCAAATCTTCGACAAGATCATGGAATTGGAGAAGATGCTTTGACCAATGAGAAAGTATTTCATTTTCACGATTCTAACCCTCCTCACCGCTTGCGCGGCAGCCCAGCAAGCCCGCCTTACCCGCCCGAAGATCGGCCTCGTCCTCAGCGGCGGCGGCGCAAAAGGGCTGGCCCATATCGGCATCCTCAAAGCCATCGATTCGGCCGGGCTGAAGATCGACTACCTCACCGGCACAAGCATGGGCAGCATTCTCGGCGGCCTTTATGCGATCGGCTATTCCGCCGATTCCATTGAGAAGATCGCCCGCGGGATCGACTGGGACCTGCTCCTGTCCAATCAGTCCTCCATGCGGAGCATGATCATGGACGAAAAATCCGAATACGGAAAATACGATGTCGAGCTGCCCTGGGTGAACCACTGGTTCCGCTTTTCGACGGGCGTGATCGAAGGCCAGGAGCTCTGGCTGAAGTTCTATGAGCTGTTTCGGCCGGTGTATGGCATAAAAGACTTCTCCAAATTCTCGATCCCCTTCAAATGTATCGCTACCGATATCTCCACCGGCGATGCGGTGGTGCTCGACACCGGCGATATCGTTACGGCCGTTCGGGCCAGCATGGCTATCCCCACTATTTTTACCGCTGTGGAAGACAACGGCCGATTGCTGGTCGATGGCGGCGTCGTCCGCAACTTCCCCGTAAAAGACGTCCGCGACATGGGCTCCGATATCGTCATCGGCAGCAACGTCTCCGGTCCGCTTAGCAAACCCGCCCAGGTAACGAATGCCCTGCAGGTGATCCTGCAGATTGCTTTTTTCAGGGAAGAAGCCGACACCAAAACTCAGATCCCGCTTTGCAATATCTACATCAACCAGCCGCTCGAACAATATGGGATGGGTAACTTCGGCGAAGCGTCGAAGATCATCGATGCCGGTGTGGAAGAAGGCCGGAAGCTTTATCCGACCTTTAAAAAACTGGCGGACTCCCTCAACGCTCTTTACGGTCCACAACCGGCCACCGGTAACCGGCT
>DATJMG010000179.1:0-8061 GCA_035508835.1 Puia sp. | reverse complement strand
CCATCCCACCCATCCGACCCGTCCGTACCATCCCGGCCATCCCCGCCGATCATCGGCTGGGTCACAAGTCCTTTTCCATGATATAATGAGGGATCGTCACCTCCACGAATTCATTCCCGGTAATCCGATAGCCCAGTTTCTGGTAGAAACCGACGGCGGTCGAGCGCGCATGCATACATAGCCGCTTGTAACCAAGATCGCGCGCAATATTTTCTGCGAAGATCATCAGCGCCCGGCCGACACCCTTACCCTGCATATTGTTGGGGACCGCCATTTGCCGGAGACGAAGCGTGGCGCCATCCACCCGGGTCATCAGACAGCAGCCCAATATCCGGTCGTCTTCGAATGCACCCATCAGGATATCTTCTTTTTCCTGTTCCAGTTCTTCCTTATCGAAACCAAGACCGAGAGGCTTGCGCAGGATCTCCATGCGAAGCTGCACCATCTGCTGGTATTCCTTTGTACCGTGATCGATCATCCTAAGCGCCATACCGTTGTTGATGTGCCGGCTTAAGGCCGGCTTAACCAGACCCATGGCCGGGAGGCCGAAGTTAGGACAAACCCTCAATTTTAAAATAAAAATGCCTTGTTTGTTTGGTTTAGCCCAATTTTAATACATTTGCAGCCGTATAACTAATAAAAAATCAAATAAAGCTATGTCGGACATCGCTACAAGAGTAAAGAAAATTATAGTGGACAAGCTCGGGGTGGAAGAAGCTGAAGTGACGAACGAAGCCTCTTTTACCAATGATCTCGGTGCAGACTCTCTGGACACCGTTGAACTGATCATGGAGTTTGAAAAGGAATTCAATATCTCCATTCCTGATGAACAGGCCGAGACCATTACCACTGTGGGTCAGGCCATTGCTTACCTGGAAGAACACGCAAAGTAAGCTGAGACTGCAATCGCAATTATTGGTTCGCTGCTATAAATTCGCTGGATCCGCCTTTTCAAGCACTGGGGCTTAGAAGGCGGATTTATTCCTTAAAATAATTGGGCCGCCGGGCGCGGTCCATCCATCCTGGGAAAAGTCAATTATGTATTTGAAAAGAGCCGTCATAACAGGGATCGGCGCCCTCACCCCAATCGGTAACTCTACCTCTGACTACTGGACGGCTTTGCTGAACGGTACACCCGGCGCGGCGCCCATCACTCTTTTCGATGCTTCCAAATTCAAAACGAAGTTTGCCTGTGAATTGAAAGGGTTCGATCCGCTTCAATACCTCGATAAAAAAGAATCCCGCAAGGTTGACCGGTATACGCAGATTGCCCTGGCAGCCAGTGATGAAGCGGTAAAGGACGCGGCCCTCGATGCCGGGAACATGAACCCGGACCGCATCGGAGTTGTCTTTGCCAGCGGGATCGGCGGCCTCATTACCTTCCAGGAAGAAGTGATCAATTTTGCAAAGGGCGACGGAACACCACGATTCAACCCCTTCTTTATTCCCAAAATGATCCTCGACATAGCTGCCGGCCACATCTCCATGCGGCACGGCTACAGAGGCCCCAATTTCGCCGTGACCAGCGCCTGCGCCTCCTCCACGAATGCCATCATGGAAGCCTTCAACCTGATCCGTCTGGGCATGGCCGACATTATCGTCGCCGGCGGATCGGAAGCCGTCGTGAGCGAGTCGGGGATCGGCGGCTTCAACGCCATGAAAGCCCTCAGCGAACGGAACGATGACCCCGGCAGCGCAAGCCGGCCATATGACAAGGACCGGGATGGTTTCGTGATGGGCGAAGCGGCCGGAGTACTGATACTGGAGGAACTGGAACACGCCCTGGCACGGGGCGCACATATCTATTGCGAGATCGCAGGCTGCGGCGCCACAGCTGACGCCTATCATATGACGGCGCCCCATCCGGAAGGACTGGGGGCCAAGAACGTCATGGCCGCCGCCCTCCGCGACGCCCGGATGAGCCCCGAAGACATCGACTATATCAACACACATGGTACGTCAACCCCCCTCGGAGATACTGCGGAAATCAAAGCGATCATCGACGTCTTCGGCGAACATGCCTTCGCCGCGAATATCAGCTCCACCAAATCCATGACAGGACATTGCCTGGGGGCGGCCGGCGTCATCGAGGCGATTGCCGGGGTGATGAGCGTCGTACACGATGAGGTCCCCCCTACGATCAATCATTTCACCGACGACCCCGAACTGGATCCACGCCTGAACTTCACTTTCTGGAAGCCACAGAAGAGAAAGGTGCGGGCCGCCCTGAGCAACACATTCGGTTTTGGCGGTCACAATGCCTGCGTCGTGGTCAAGAAATACAAATCCGAATGACCTCATCGGATGAGTTGACTGCTCAAAATATATTTGTTATTGGTCAAAAAAATTGTAGCTTGTCGGTGTGGGAATCCTTGAACGTATCATAAAAGGCGATGCCACGGTCGCCTCTTTTAAAAGACAGCTTCGAAACGTGCTCGGATTTGCCCCGGGCAAGGCGGTTCTGTACAAGATAGCGCTGACGCACCGCTCGGTCAAGGATGGGGCGGACGAAAACAACGAGCGGCTCGAGTACCTGGGCGACGCCATTCTGAGCGCCATCATCGCGGACTTTCTCTTCAAAAAATACCCCTATAAGGAAGAAGGCTTTCTGACGGAAATGCGCAGTAAAATGGTCAACCGTAATCAGTTGAACGAGATTGCCATCAAGATGGGCCTGAAGAAGATCAGCAACTTCAATAAGTTCGACAGCAGCCTGAAGATGAGCCAGATCTTCGGCAATACCCTGGAGGCGATCGTGGGAGCGATCTATCTCGACAAAGGATTCGAGAAGACGAAACTCTGGGTAATGGAACGGGTGATCCAGCCCTATCTTTTCCTTGATGACCTCGAAAATCTTGAAATAAACCACAAGAACAAACTCTACGGCTGGGCCAATAAGAATGGCAAGAACCTGGAATTTGAAACCCTGGACGAACGGGTGGAAGGGGGACGACGACTTTTTACGGTCGGTGCGGTCGTAGACGGAGAGCTTTTGTCACAGGGTAAGGCTTACAATAAAAAGGATGCCAGCCAGATTGCGGCTCAACTGGCCCTGGACAAGCTGGGCCTCAGCAAGATAGATTCCGGCGAAGAGACCGTTTAATGTCTGGCGAAGAGACCGTTTAATGTCCGGCGGAGAGGCCGTTTAATAAATATTTCCCCCGATACTTGCAAAATTGTCGTATTCTTTCTATGTTTGTACATTCCCTCCTACCGAAAGACATCAGTCCTCCCGACTGAGCGTGCAGTGCCCCAATCATCCTGTATTTTTTTGCTAAAACCACCATCTGGGCAAAGCCCGGTTTGAATTCAATTAATTCCGGTCAAAGTTCTGACCAGGCTAAGATATTGACGTCCAATCCGCGTGTAAAATCTCGTATTAGTCCGTGACTGGCTATGGTCCTAAATCCATAATCTATGGTTTACCTGATACCATATTAGTCAACCATGCATTCTCTGAACATGAAACAAATTTACACGTTGATCCTGGCGACATCCGCCGTATTTTCCTCCCTTTTTGCCTCAGCCCAGTATTCGGGCGGCACCTACACCGCCGTTCAGGCGGGCAACTGGCATACCACTTCCGGACCCGGCATCTGGCAGGCAGCCGAGCCACCCCAGAATTGCAGCAACTGCCTGATCGTTCTGAATGTCAGCGGCACTATCAACCTGAATACCAACGTCAATCTTTCAGGCGGCTCCCTGGTGACCATCGGCGGGACGGGTAATTCCACCGAGCTGGTGATCGGCAACTCCGGCGCTTCCGGCTTTGCATCCTCCTATAGCATCATCCTGGCCAACGACGGAACGGGCACTACGATCGACGTTGCCACCGGGTCCTCCGTCAATGCGGTGTCCGCCGGAACTTATGACGGACTGTTGACCGCCACCCCCGATGGCGCCAACACCATCTATGCCAAGCAGGTCGGCAACACCCCATCCGTTTTCAGCAACAATAACCAGGTCAGCAATGACCCGGCACCCGCCCAGACGGTTACCGGTGCGGCAAGTCTGAGTTCCGGCGGCGATCTGCCGATCATCCTTGCCAATTTCAGCGCGGTGGTCGACAACGGTTCCGTGGACCTGGCCTGGACGACCGACCTGGAGATGAACTCCGACCATTTCACCATCCAGTCGAGCTCGAATGCGGGATCCACCTGGAACAATATCGGGACCGTCGCCGCCGCGGGTAACTCCTCCACCGTCCTGAACTACTCATTCGTGGACGGCCACCCTGCCCAGGGTACGAGCGAATACCGGCTGGCGATGGTCGACCGCGACGGTGCTACCGCCTACTCCCCGGTGAAGGCCGTACGGATCGGCGCGATTGCCGCCGTCAGCGTTTACCCCAACCCCGCTACGGATTATATCAACGTTACATTGACCGGCGACGCTTCGGTCAGCGCCAATATCCGGCTGGTGAATATGTCAGGACAACTGATGCAGGAAAAGACAGTGACCAATGCGGGTGGAACGACGGTTCCGCTGACGGTCAGTTCCTATCCCGCCGGCGAATACCTGATCATGATCACGGGTTCCGACGGGAGCAAACAGGTAAATAAAATACTTATCGCTAAGTAGTCCTATCTACGGACGAAAAATTTTCAACGCGCCTCCCAACGGGGGCGCGCTTTTTTTTGCATAAAGCCCCATTCTGAATAGTATTTTTCCCATCTCCGGCCTCATTTTTGATGAGAATTGTCAGCCTCCTCAAACCTCTTTTGACCGCAGGATCCCTGATCTCTACCGGGAAACTCTAATTTTTGCCAGAACTAGGAAATAAGTAAAATAAACAATGGGTTAAATCAGTTTTAGAAAGACTGCAACCCAATATCCTTAGTTAAGATGATCAAAAGCTACATTCCAATCGTCTGCAAGAGAGTCGTGTGCCTTGCCCTGCTGGGCGGGATTGTCTGCTCGCAGACCACCAAGGCCCAGAATGCAGGCAATCTGGCTACCCGGACCTATGATACCGCCCTTACAAGTGATGGCTTCGGTATCTTCCACATTCAATTCCCCCAATTCAATCCTGATTTCGGCACGCTGGTGTCGGTTCACATCTCGGCGCAGACCAATACGATGTACGGATTCACACTTCGCGATGCGGATTCGATCGCCGCTAACTATGCGCTGACTGTCGGCATTCAGGACGAATTTAGCGGCCCGGCCCTACCCGCCACCTATTCAAACGTGACGAACCAGTCGCTGGGGAATTTTCCGCTGACGGCAGGCGCGGAAGTGACACAGGCGCCGGTAAGCCTGCTCCAAAATCACGTTTCA
The DNA here is from genome assembly GCA_035508835.1 of Puia sp. GTDB lineage: Bacteria > Bacteroidota > Bacteroidia > Chitinophagales > Chitinophagaceae > Puia. Next base: position 2,781 of record DATJMG010000179.1, on the reverse strand, counting down.
ACCGATACAGTGACGGCAATCAACCCTTTCCTCGGTGACGGGAACGTCAGTCTCCGATATCAGGCATTCACGTTCACCAATCTGAATTCCGCCAATAACGCCGCCTATTATTATAGTGCCGGGATTACCAATACCATGACCTTTTCGGTTCAATACCAATACAACAAGACCGGCGGTATCCTGGCCACCGATCTGACAGGCTGGTCGGCCACTCCCCTCGGCTTACGGGACGTGCAGCTCAGCTGGGCCGCAACAAATGAGACCGCGGGTCGCGAATATGTGATCCAGCGCGGCGCCGATGCCGCCGGCTTCCAGGATATCGCGACCGTCCCGGCAACCGCTGACGGGACCACGGCACAATACCACTATCCCGATGAGCTCCCGTTGAACGCCGGTAATTCGACCCCCAACAGCTGGTATTACCGGTTACAGATCCGGGATGCGACGGGTCAGGTGACTTATTCGCCGATCCGGGAAGTAAAGCTGGACGGTACTTCGGCCACCGCACAGATCTACCCTAACCCGGCGACTACTTTCATCAACTTCGTCCCCGACGTGACCGATGTAACGGACTGGCAGGTGGACATCCTGTCGGCATCCGGCGCCCTTGTACAACGCAGCACGTTCATGCAGACGAAAATGATGACCGTGAATTTTCAGAGCAAACTGCCGGCAGGGACCTACTTCGTGCATGCCATCGATCTCCGGGGACAACGGAGCATTTCAACGACTTTCCTGGTACCATAAGAATTACCACTTTATTGGTATTGCAGGATACGGGTAGAAAGTATACTTTGGTGCCATGAAAAACACATACCCTTTTATCCCCGTAGCGCTTTTCTGTCTTTCCCTTTCCCTTGTCCCCGCCTGCAGCAAAAAGAGCGGCAGCCCGGCGCAGACCTGCCAGATAATTACAGTGACGGACCAGCTGGGGACCGCAACGACGACCTATAATATTACCTACAACAATTCAGGCCAGATCTCTACCGAACAATACGCAAGCGGGGGAGTCAACTATACCCGCGTATTCACCTATCTCGGTTCCACCGAGATGATCTCAACGTCGGACGGCACGAGTACCGTGACCGATTCCATTACGCTGAACAGCGATGGTTTGATCGTCAGCGATTACAACACGTATTCATCGAACGTTACCGTAACGACCTATACTTATTCCGGGACCGAGCTGCAGAAGGAGGTCCAGGTACAGAACGGGGGAACGCCTTCGACAACGACCTTCACCTGGACAAACGGGGATGTGACGGGTAGCTCGTCGGGCAGCGGCAGTTCCACTTATTCCTACAATACCAAAGCAAGCGCGGTGGGAGATTATTGGTCGATCGTTCAGCTGATCAATTATGGCGCCAGTTTTGTGAAGACGGCGCATCAGCTGACAGGTTACCAGGTGGGAACAACGGTCGAGAACGTTAACTACACCTACGACAATACCGGAAAGATCACCGGGTTGACCGGGACGTCGGGGTCGACGGTCGAAACGATTGGGTATCAGTATACCTGTAACTAGGTGAGATCTGAGCACAGCTCCCGGTGCGGGTGCGGCAAATTGACGCCAGGGCGATAACTTTGCAGGATAATTTGTCGGTTATGCTGCGACTTCCGGTCTATCTTGACTATAATTCTACCACGCCCTGCGACCCGCGGGTAGTCGACGCCATGTTACCTTATTTTACCGATCGGTTCGGCAACGCGGCGTCCCGCAGCCACGCCCGTGGCTGGGAGGCGGAAGAGGCCGTGGAAATGGCACGCGAACAGATCGCGGCCCTGGTCGGAGCAGAACCAAAGGAAATTGTCTTCACGTCGGGTGCGACCGAGTCGGATAATCTCGCGATCAAAGGTGTCTGCGAAGCGTACGCCGCAAAGGGGAATCATCTCATTACGGTGGCCACCGAACATAAAGCCGTACTCGATACCTGCCATCACCTGGAAAAACAAGGCGGCGAAACTACCTTCATGCCCGTCAATAACGAAGGACTGATCGATTTAGCAGACCTGGAGGCGGCGATCCGCCCGACGACGATCCTGATCGCCGTGATGTTCGCCAATAACGAGATCGGGGTGATCCAGCCGATCCGGGAGATAAGCGCCATCGCCCGTCGCCACGGCATCCCCTTTTTCAGCGACGCCACCCAGGCGGTTGGAAAGGTTCCCGTCGATGTGAATGCAGACGGCATCGATCTGATGGCATTAAGCGCCCACAAAATATATGGCCCCAAAGGGGTGGGCGCTTTGTATGTCCGCCGTCGCTCCCCCCGGGTCCGGCTCACCGCCCAAATGGATGGCGGCGGTCATGAGCGGGGCATGCGGAGCGGAACCCTCAATGTGCCGGGTATCGTTGGTTTCGGTAAGGCCTGCACGCTTTGCAGCCGGGAGATGGAAGCGGACCGGAAGCGCATCGAACCCCTGAGAGACCGGTTGGAAGGAGCCCTGCTGGCATTGAATGGCGCACGGGTGAACGGAAGCCGCAAGCACCGCCTGCCACAGGTGACCAATATTTCTTTTGCCGGCGTCGACGGAGATGTCTTGCTGGCAGGACTGGGGAAGAATGTGGCGTTGTCGTCGGGATCGGCCTGTACCTCTGCTTCGATGGAGCCGAGCTACGTGCTGAAAGCGCTGGGCGTGGATGACGACCTGGCACATGCGTCGCTGCGGCTGGGCCTGGGCCGGTTCACAACGGCCGAAGAAATAGACTATGCGATCGCCGAGATCGGAAAGACCGTCCTTCACCTCCGGCCGGCCCGTCTATAAAGAAAATGGCCGCCC